>NZ_JBHXTM010000048.1:0-62517 GCF_042677325.1 Streptomyces sp. NPDC127117 | reverse complement strand
GAACGGGGCATCGCGCGGCACGGCGATCGGGCCCGGGCCCCGCCCCAGACCCCCCCACCCGGGGGCCCGGCCCCCAGGTAGAGGGCCCCCCACCCCCCCCCCCCCCCGGCGGCCCCCCCCGCACCGCTGTCTTCAGCTCCGCTGTCTGGTGACTATCCACCGACCGCGAAGGTCAGTCCTTCGAGGTGCGGGTACGGCGGACCAGCAGGCTGCCACCGAGCACCATGGCCGCGGCGGCCCCGCCGGCCATACCCAGCTCGGCGTCGGCACCGGTGTGCGCCAGCTCCGGCGGCCTGTGGTGCGTGTGGTGGTGCGGGTGCTGGTGGTGCGAGTGGTGCGACGGCGGTTGGTGGTGCGTCGGCGGCTGGTGGTGCGTCGGAGGCTGGTGGTGCGTCGGGGGCTTGTGGTGGGTGGGCGGCTTGTGGTGCGTGGGCGGGCAGTCCGGGTGGTGGTGGTGCGTCGGAGGCTTGTGCGTCGTCGGCGGCTTGTGCGGCGGGTGGACCGGGGGCTTGTGCGGGGGATGAACCGGCGGCTTGTGCGGCGGGTGCACCGGGGGCTTGTGCGGCGGGTGCACCGGCGGCGGCGGGGTCTCGTGCCCACCGGACTCGTTGCCGCACTTGTTCCCGAACGCCGGGTTCAGCGCACCGATGACATCGACGGTGTTGCCGCACACGTTGACCGGAACGTCCACGGGAGCCTGGATGTTGTTGCCGGACAGCACACCGGGGGAGCCGACCGCGGCGCCCTCGGCGCTCGCGCCCTGATCCCCGGTGCCGGATCCGCCCTCGTTCACGCACTCGTTGCCGAACGCGGGGTTCAGCAGGCCGATCACATTCACCGTGTTGCCGCACAGGTTGACCGGTACATGCACCGGCACCTGCACGTTGTTGCCCGAGGCGACGCCGGGCGAACCGAAGGCCGCGCCGTCGGCGGAGGCATCCGCGAACGCGTATCCACCGGCTGCGGTCAGGATCCCTGACGCCGCCGCCATCACCAGCACGCTCTTACTCAAGGCTTTTCGCATTGGTTGCCCCTTCTTAGGACATTCCGCGCGAGCGGAACGCTCGCTGTTCATTCATCAGGCCGGTGCGGAGACCTCCGGGAGGCCCTCCCGGCGGCGCCCGTGCATGACTCGGCAAGCGGCGGTCACGGAAAGCGCAGAGACCACGAAGAGGCGTTCTTCGTGTGATGAGTCCTGCTTCTGCCGGTCAAGCGCCCGAACCTGCACGCTTGTGTCACTCATAACGAGGAGGAGTTGTTGAGGAAACTCACAGGGTCGTGGAAATTCTGTGACCACTCGAATGGGGTATGCAAACGGGTTGCTTCCGGACCGGCCCGGCGTGTTAATGCGCCCGGCCCGGCGGGCGGGAAACGGCTGTCGGGGGCGGGCGGGGCAACGAGGCGTAACGATTCCGTCCACGCCTCTCCGAAGTGTCTTTTCGTACTCCTGTACGTGCCTCCGGCATTCGGGTGAATGGAGAGAACCAAACGCCCGGAGGCGAGTTGGGCAGGGGGCTCCGGTACGGGGCATCCAGTACGAGAAGGGTTAATCGTGATCAAGAAGGTTCTGGCTACGGGTGCCGTTGCCGCCTCCATCCTCGGTCTGGGCGCGACGCAGGCCATGGCCATCGGCGACGACGGTGGTACGACCTCGATCAACGGCAACGGAGCCTCGCAGTCGTTCGGCAACGCCGAGACCCGTGGTGACGGCAGCCCGCAGTTCGGTCTGGTCCAGGGCAGCCTGAACAAGCCCTGCATCGGCCTGCCGGCCAAGGTCAACGCCGGTTCGCTCATCGGCCTGATCCCGATCGCGGTCCAGGACGTCAACGTGCTGTCCTCGCCGCAGAACCAGCAGTGCACCGAGAACTCCACCCAGGCCAAGGGCGACGAGCCGCTGTCGCACATCCTGGACGGCATTCCGGTGCTCTCCGGCAACGGTGCCGGCAACAGCTGATCCGCAGCTGATCCAGCCGCAACGACAGGCCCGGGCCGCCGACGTTCCTCCTCCGCGCGGCCCGGGCCTGTCGCTGCCATTCCCCGGAATGGGTGCATCGGATTGTCGGAAGATCCCGTCGGTGATATCGAGTGATCGATCATTGCATCATTCGGGCGATTTTCCGAGAATCCTCTGGCTGACGAGTTTCGCCTACGGTCTTAAATCGTTATGAATTACAGCGGCGGAGTTACGAGTGATCGGTATCGCGCTCGTGCGGCACGAAAGACGTGGCTGCTTCGGACTCCGTCGAAGAAAGGGAACAAAGTGAAGTACACCAAGGTTGCCGCCGTTGCCGCCGGAACCCTGATGGCGATGGGTGCCGCTGCCCCCGCCTTCGCCGACTCGGGCGCCGAGGGTGGCGCCGCCCTCTCCCCGGGCGTTGTGTCCGGTAACTCCATCCAGGTCCCGGTTCACATCCCGATCAACGCGTGCGGCAACACCGTGAACGTGGTCGGTCTGCTCAACCCGACCTTCGGCAACGCCTGCGCCAACATCTGACCCACGGTCGGACGGGCCGAACGCTCGTGACCGGAAGGCCCCGGAACGCATTTCGATGCGGTCCGGGGCCTTCCTTCTTTCTCTCCGGCATTCGATCGGGTGGTCCCGCAGAAAAGGCGAACCCATCCAGTTGCCGTGTCGCAACCGCATCGTTACCCAGGGCGAAAGCGGCAGAAGGCACGGCTAAAGAAGGCTCGTGCGGCGCGGGTGCGCGACCGAACAGATGCCGCTGCAGAAGGGAACCCGAAAGTGAAGTACGCGAAGACTGCTGCGTTCGTTGCCGGTTCCGTGGTTGCTCTCGGAACGGCTGCTCCCGCCTTCGCCGTCACCAACGCCACGGCCCCCAACTTCAGCCTCAACGGAGGCATCAACCAGGTGGTGGAGAGCGCCCCGCAGGCTGTCGACCCGGTCGTCGACACGGTCGGCGGCGCCGCGGAGTCGGTGCAGAAGAACGGCACCGTCACCAAGCTGGCGGACCAGGCCACCGGTGCGGCCAAGGGTGCGGCCCCGCTCATCGGCGGGCTGCCGGTCGGCGGCTGACCGGCCGAGCCGCGGCAGTTACCCGCCGGTTCCGGACTTTCGCATTCCTCCGGTGCTGTGAATTCGACGAACAACCGAACGTAAAAGCACCGTTCGAGTGAATCGGCACAACCATCCCCGTCGTCGTGAGTTGATCAGGACGCTCCGGACAGGCGGGCAACAGAAAACCCCAGAAGGGCTATTTCATGATCAAGAAGATTATGGCCTCGGCAGCAGTCGCTGCTTCGATCGTCGGCGTCTCCGCCGCGATCGCCCCGCAGGCCATGGCCATCGGCAACGACGGTGGCACGACGTCGGTCAACGGCAACGACGCCATTCAGTCGTACGGCAACTCCGCCACCCACGGCGACATGAGCCCGCAGTTCGCGCTCATCCAGGGCTCGCTCAACAAGCCCTGCATCGCGCTGCCGGCCAAGGCCAACGTCGGTTCGGTCCTCGGGGCCATCCCGATCTCGGTCCAGGACATCAACGTCCTGGCCTCGCCGCAGAACCAGCAGTGCACGGAGAACTCCACCCAGGCCAAGGGCGACGAGGCGCTCTCGCACATCCTGGACGACATCCCGATCCTCTCCGGCAACGGCGCCGGCAACAACTGAGGCCCGTCCCGCTCCGGACGCTCCTCGCCGGCTTCTGCGAACCGGCAGGGGAGCGTGCCGCGGGCAGCTTCGAGCCCGCCTGCAAGCAGTAACCGAATCACCTGTGGGGTCGTCACATCCACGCGGCAGCCGTTCTCCGGCCGCCCGGATGTGCCGGCCCCACTCGTGTGTCCGGGGTGCGGCGGCCCCTCGAAGGAGCGGGTGGACTGGGCCGGTTGCCGTAGTGCGGGCAGGCGTCACCCGCCGCACCGGGTAGGTGCCACACATGGACCAGTACGACAGTCAACGCCCCCGCGACCGGCAGCGGCACGCACAGGACGGCACACCCATCTACGACCGGCTGCTCGCCGAGTGGCAGGCGGCCCACGGCGGCCCGGAGCCCGCGCCGCAGGCAGGGCCGGACCGGCCGTGCGCGGGGAGTCGGGTTCCCGCGGCCCGCACCTCCGGCGAGGCCGTCGACGGGTGACCGGGCGCCGTCGAACTCTTGCCGGATCGAACCCTTTTGAGTGGTACTGCGGAACCGACGCTTCCGTAGCGGGTTGATCAGTACGTTCCACAACGGGACGCTCCGAAAGGTGAAGCGTGATGAAGAAGATGATGGCCGGCGCAGCAGTGGCCGTGTCCCTGGTCGGTCTGTCCGCAGCTGCGGCCCCCGCGGCCATGGCGATCGGCAATGACGGGGGCACCACGTCGGTCAACGGCAACGGCGCCGTGTCCGAGTTCGGCAACAGCGTGACCCGGGGCGACGGAAGCCCGCAGGTCCAGCTCGTCCAGGGCACGCTGAACAAGGCCTGTGTCGGCCTGCCGCTCAAGGCCAACGCCGGTTCGCTCGTCGGCCTGCTGGTGCCGGTCGCGGTCCAGGACATCGACGTGCTGTCCTCGCCGCAGAACCAGCAGTGCGCCGACAACTCCGTCCAGGCCAAGGGCGACGAGCCGCTGTCGCACCTGGTCGACGACATCCCGGTGCTCTCGGGCAACGGCATCGCCAACAACTGACGCACCCGTCGTGCGGGCCGCCCGGGGATTCCCCCGCGGTCGCCCGCACCGCGGTGCGCCGCGCCGCACAGCAGGATCCGGGGCATCGCCCCAGGGCTCCACGCAAAAGGATGCCCACCGCGCCACGGGGGGCGGTGGGCATCCGGCGTACCGGGGGGCGGGTCAGCCCAGGCTGCGTACCGGGACGACGCAGTGGGCGGAGGTGGTGATGACCTCCGGGTCGCCCGCGAAGGACCGCAGCAGCTCCTCGCTCACCGGCCGGCCCGGTGCGCCCTGGGGCCACGGCCGGGTGGCGAACATGGCGTGCACCTCGCCCCGTTGGCCGGCCGCGGCCAGCCACTCGGGCGGGGCGGGGTACTGCGCCGTGAAGTGGGGCAGCGTGAGGACCGCCTGGCCGGCCTGGACGAGCAGCTTCACCGGGAGGCCCGGGTTCTCGGCCGCGTACACCGGGCCGGTGCCGACCGGCAGTCCGCTGCGCTCCAGGGACATCCGCATGGCCGCCTCGCCGACGGCGGGGCCGTCCGTGCCGTCTCCCAGCGAGTAGACGAGCAGGAAGGCGACATCGTGGCCGTCGGCTGGGTGTTCGCCGCTCCAGCCGATCAGTGTGATGGTGCCCAACTGGGCTTGTGTGAACGTGCCGGTGGCGGTCTGGGGTGAGGTCATGCTCGGCACCATAACGGCCCCGGACCGGTCGTTGTGCATGTGTTTCACCTGATCGAGGGAGATAGTCGGATATCTCCGGTGAAGGCGGCTCGGACCGTCTCCGTCCGGAGTGCTCGGACAGACGCGTTCGAAGGCCTCGATCAAATGTGTTGAGCCGGTCGACGCGCGCGGGCTAGGGTGTCCACTGTTCCGGACGGCGGAGATCAACTCCGGCTGTCGGTCCCGTGCTTGAACCAGGAGGTGAGGATCGTGATGGCTGTCACTGTGCTGGGCGCTGCCCACAACCCGAAGAGCATCATTCCCACCCCCGTGGTCGCCGGCTGACCTACTCCGCAACTCTGCGCGCCCGTGTGCGCGTTGCCGGGGCCACCCTTCGAAGGGTTTCCCTTGTCTTTCCCGTCCTTCCCCTCTTCCGCTTCTTCTCTTCAGGGTTCGTCCGCGTCGAATCCGCTGTCCCCGTACGGCTGGGACGACGCGTGGGCGGCCGAATTCGCACCGTACGCCGAGCAGGGACTGCTGCCCGGGCGCGTGGTGCGGGTGGATCGTGGCCAGTGCGATGTCGTCACCCCGCAGGGCACGCTCCGCGCCGACACCGCCTTCGTCGTCCCGCGCGATCCGATGCGGATCGTCTGCACCGGTGACTGGGTCGCGGTCGACCCCGACGGCGATCCGCAGTTCGTACGGACGCTGCTGCCGCGGCGTACCGCCTTCGTCCGCTCGACGTCCTCGCAGCGCTCCGAGGGCCAGGTGCTCGCCACCAATGTGGACCACATCGTCATCTGTCTCTCGCTCGCGGTCGAGTTCGACCTGGGGCGGGTGGAGCGCTTCCTCGCGCTCGCCATGTCCAGCTCCAGCGGTGACGCGCTGCTGGGAGGCGGAGGGCCGGCCGGGGACGGTGTCGCCGAGCCGATCGTGGTGCTGACCAAGGCCGACCTCGTACCGGACGCCACCACGCTGTCGCACCTCGTCCAGGACATCGAGGGCATCGCGCCCGGGGTGCAGGTGCTGCCCGTCAGCTCCGCCACCGGAGAGGGTGTCGACGTGTTCGCCGCCATCGTCTCGGGCGGTACGAGTGTGCTGCTCGGGGCCTCCGGCGCGGGCAAGTCGACCCTCGCCAACACCCTGCTCGGCCACGACGTGATGGAGGTGCAGGCCGCGCGTGACGTCGACGGCAAGGGCCGGCACACCACCACCACCCGCAACCTGCTGCTCCTGCCCTCCGGGGGCGTGCTGATCGACACCCCCGGGTTGCGCGGGGTCGGGCTCTGGGACGCGGAGGCCGGTGTCGGCCAGGTCTTCTCGGAGATCGAGGAGCTGGCCGAGCAGTGCCGGTTCCACGACTGCGCCCATGATTCGGAGCCGGGCTGCGCGGTGCTCGCCGCGATCGAGGACGGTTCGCTGCACGAACGGCGCCTCGACAGCTTCCGCAAGCTGATCCGCGAGAACCAGCGCATCGTCGCCAAGACCGACGCCCGGATGCGGTCGGAGATGCTGCGCGAGTGGAAGCGCAAGGGCGCCGAGGGCCGGTTCGCCATGGAGGCGAAGCGGGGCCGGGTGCGGTAGACGGTGGTTCCCGGTCCGCGGCCGGCCATGGTCGCGGACCCGCCGGTCCACGTCCGAAAACCGCCAGTGCGGCACCGGTGGGTGCCGCACACTGGACGGTGTGATGGACGAACAGACCAGGTACGAGGCGGTGAGCAGCCGCGACGCGCGTTTCGACGGGGAGTTCTTCTTCGCCGTCGAGACGACCGGGATCTACTGCCGGCCGAGCTGCCCCGCCGTCACGCCCAAGCGCAAGAACGTCCGCTTCTACCCGACCGCGGCCGCCGCGCAGGGCCAGGGCTTCCGGGCCTGCCGGCGCTGCCGGCCGGACGCCGTGCCGGGCTCGGCGGAATGGAATGTGCGGGCCGATGTCGTGGGCCGCGCCATGCGGATGATCGGCGACGGGGTGGTCGACCGGGAGGGCGTGCCCGGTCTCGCGCACCGGCTCGGCTACAGCTCGCGCCAGGTGCAGCGGCAGCTCAACGCCGAGCTGGGCGCCGGTCCCGTCGCCCTCGCCCGTGCCCAGCGGGCCCACACGTCGCGGGTGCTGCTCCAGACGACCGGGCTGCCCGTGACGGAGATCGCCTTCGCGGCCGGCTTCGCCAGTGTGCGCCAGTTCAACGACACGATCCGGCAGATCTACGCCCGTACCCCGAGCGCGCTGCGGGCCGAGGCCGGGACGGGGCTGGGAGCGGCGGTCCGGGAGGCGCGCACCACCGGGATCCCGTTGCGGCTCGCCCACCGGGGGCCGTACGCGGCCCGCGAGGTCTTCGATCTCCTGGCCGGCGAGCCGGTCGCCCGGATCGAGGAGATCAGCGGTGCGACGGGTGACCGTACCTACCGGCGCACTCTGCGGCTTCCGTACGGCACGGGCATCGTGGCTGTGGACGAACGATCCGACGGGGCCTGGCTCGATGCCCGGATCCACCTCACGGACCTGCGGGACCTGACGACGGCCGTCCAGCGGCTGCGGCGCCTGTTCGACCTGGATGCCGATCCGTACGCCGTCGACGACCGGCTCGGCGCCGACCCGCTGCTCGCACCGGGCGTGGCCGCCCGCCCCGGGCTGCGTTCGCCGGGCGCTGCGGACCCGGATGAGTTCGCCGTACGGACGCTGGTGGGGCGGGCGGAGTCGGAGCGGCTGGTGGAGGCGTACGGGAAGGTCCTGGACGTGCCGTGCGGCGGGCTGACGCATGTGTTCCCCGAGCCGGGGGTGCTGGCCGGTGCGGCGGGCGGCCCGGAGCTGCGGGCGCTGGCGGCCGCGCTGGCCGACGGGGACGTACGGCTGGACGCCGGGGCCGACCGCGACGAGGCCGAGCAGGCGCTGCTGCGGCTGCCGGGGATCGGCCCGGCAGCCGCGGCGCTCATCAGGATGCGTGCGCTCGGTGATCCGGATGTGGATCCGGACGGCAGGCCCGAGGCGGACCGGTGGCGGCCCTGGCGTTCCTACGCGGCGCGTCACCTGGGGCTGTTGTGAGCGGGCCTACGCAGGCAGGCCCCAGCGCGGTGCGGGGGCGTTCGCCGTCACCGGGCGGATGGTCAGGTCCGGTCGGTCGCCCCGCGCCGTGATCAGGGCCGAGTCGCCCTTGCGGAGGCGGATGCGTACCGTGCCGTCGGCCGCCGTCTCGTGGTCCAGCGGCCGTCCGTGCCGGTCGCGGATCTCCACCGGGCCGTCGATGCCATGGCGCACGACGCAGGGTGCGCCGGCCTCGCTGGTCAGCCGTACCCAGCGGGTCCGGCCCTCCTGGCGTACCGCACTGAGCAGGAACGCGCCCTGGGTCCGGAAGCCGTGCACGGTCAGCTCCCGCCAGTCGGCGGGCAGTGCCGGGAAGACCCTGATCGTGTCGCCCCACGACTGGCAGACCATGTCGTGCAGGGACTGGGCGGCCGAGAGCGGGGTCTCGATGACCGGGCCCGACTCCTTGTACATGGTGTTCGCCTGGATGAAGCGGCTCATCAGCTCCTCCAGGTACTTCAGCGCGTCCTCGCCCTTGCCGAGCAGCGCGGACATCGACGCGGCGCCGGTGAACGTATAGCCCTGGAGGGCGCCTTCGAAGCCCACCCAGTGGGTGAGTGACTTCTCGATCAGGGCGCGCTCGTCGGCCGTCGCGCCGGTCAGCTCGTACAGCGGGTACACCGCGAGCATGTGGGAGTAGTGACGGTGCGATTTCGCGAACGGCACCCCGGCGCCGATCATGAACCCGTTGCCGTCGACCGGGTACGGCGCCAGCCGGGCGAGGACCTCCTGCCAGCGGGCGGTCAGCGGGTCGCGGACGCCGAGCCGGCCGGCCGATTCGAGCAGGGTGCGGCAGCCCCAGCGCAGCAGCATCAGGTCGTAGTTGCAGTCCGGGGCGTTGACTCCGTACTCGGGGGAGAACGTCGCCGGCAGGTGCAGCCTTCCGTCCGCGCCCGGCGTGAGGAAGTGCAGGTAGTAGTTGACGGCCTTGCGCAGCAGCGGGAAGAGCGTGTCGCGCAGGATCGACTCGTCCATGGTGTGGCGGTACGAGAGCCAGACGTTGTGCAGCGCCCAGGTCAGATTGCCGACCTCGGGGGTGGGCGGGTCCTGTCCGGGGATGCCGACCCCGTAGCCGCCGTCGGTCACCGAGGCGCCGTTGACCAGTTGGGGGTCGGTGGTCCGGGGGATGCCTGCCGAGTCGGCCCGGTAGGGGGCGGCGACCTCGCGCGAGAGCTGGTCCCGGAATTCGCTCAGGGCTCGGGTGACGGCGTCCAGTTCCAGGTGATTGGAGCCGTGGATCAGCCAGTACTCCAGCTGGACGTTGAGGTTCCACCAGGTGTTGGGCCAGGGCGTGGGCTCCAGCCAGGGGCCGGAGGTGGCCATCACCGGGGCGTCCTTGCGGGCCGCCGACGCGGTCTTGTAGAGCTGGATCCAGTAGAAGCGCTGCAACCGGGCGTCGGGCAGGGAGAGGAAGCTCTTGCGGTAGAACCGGTCCCACCAGGTGCGGTGGGGTGCGGCGAGCGGGCCGTACGGGAGTGCGGAGGCGGTCCTGACGGTGCGCAGCGCACGGTCGCGGGCCGTTGCTGCGGGGTGGGAGTGTGCGACCGAGACGTACAGGGTGCGGGCCGCGCCCCGGGTGCGTTCGCGCCAGGCGGTGACGTGCTCGCCGCCCGCGAGCAGCGGCTGGACGGCGGCGGTGGTCCCGCCGTGCTGTTCGATCACCGCCTCGGGATTTCCGGTGTAGCCGTCCGGGACCGGCTTGAAGGCGGCACGCGGGCTGATCGCCTCGGCCGGGTGGAAGACCCACCGGAAGTCCCGCTCGCCCGGGCTCGGGGTGATCTCCACGGCGAGCAGATCGTTGGTGGAGTGGACGAAGGCGCGGAGTTCCAGGGTGCCCGCGGTCGTGGTGACGGTGCCTTCGAATTCGGCGGTGCGCAGCCGCATCCACCACTCGATGCCGGTGATGGTGCCGACCGGTTCCAGGGTGAAGTGGCCGATGGGGAGGCGGGCGAGGCCGAAGAGCGAACCGAACTCGGGACGGTGGTCCTGGACCTCGGAGTGCTGGACGTTGAAGCGGACGGCCCGGGTGGTGGCGCCGGGTTCCGCGTAGATGCCGGAGCCGAGGCGGCCGTTGCCCAGGTACGGGCCCTCGTACCAGGTCTTCGGCAGCTTCTGCCAGAGCAGGTCGGCGTCGTCGAGGACGGTGCGCCAGCTGTCGTCGGGGGAGCGCACGGTGGTGGGGGTGGGGGCGGGGGCGGCCGGGGCGGCGGCGAGGGCGGGGACGGAGGTGCCGGCCGCCACGAGTGCGCCGCCGATCGCGGTGCCGGTGGCGAGCACCGATCTGCGCGAAGGGGCGGGCCGGGACGGGGAAGAGGCTTCGGTGCGGGGCGGGCGGGAGGGGTCCGGTGCTGTGGGCAAGGCTTCTCCTGGCGACTCGTACGCAGGCGCTTCAATTCATCCGAGCTATACCCTCAGGGAAGGTAGGCGTGGGTCAATGCTGCGTCAATGGAGCAGGAGAGATCCGATGTGTTTCCGTGTATCTGGACAGCGTCCAGCCTGATGTCGCAAGGGCGGGACGTGATCAGCCCCAGATCACCGCGCCCAGCCAGGCTCCAGCCACCAGCAGGCACGCGAAGAGCTCGACGAGTACCGAATAGCCGGTCGCCCGCATCACCGAGCGCACCGATGTCCACCCCGCCCCGTGGCTGCCGAGCCGCAGTCGCTCCGCCCCGTAGATGGTCCCCACGTAACCGGCGACCGCGCCGATCACCGGCACCACGAAGAAGCCCACGATCGCGCCGACCCCGCCCAGCATCAGGGTCTTGCGCGGCGCCCCCGTCTCGCGCGGGCGGCGCGGCGGCAGCAGCGGCTTCAGCGCCTGGTTCAGCAGCAGCAGCGCCGTGGCGCCGATGAGCACGCCCCAGGCGACCGGCGTCATGTCGGTCAGCGCCCACCACAGCACGGCGGCCCAGACGATCGCCTGCCCGGGCGCCCCCGGCACCAGCACGCCCAGCAGGCCGAGGAGCATGACGAGGCCGACGGCGACGAGTTGCCACACGCTCATCTGACCAGCCTGCCGGAGTCCGGCCGGTCCCGCCCGTCAGCGCACCCGGGGACGGTGGCCGTCGGCCCAGCTCAGGGCCGGGTCGCAGCCGTGGTGGTGCGCAGCCGCGGCCGCCGTGCCGGGCCGCTTCAGAACCGTGGTGTGCGGGCGACCCAGCCCCGCTCGTACGCGTGCCAGCCCAGCTGCAGCCGGGTCGACACGCCGGTCAGCTCCATCAGGCCCTTCACCCGTCGCTGTACGGTCCGCAGCCCCAGCTCCAGCTGTTTCGCCACGCTCGCGTCCGTCAGCCCGGCCAGCAGCAGTGACAGGATCTCCAGGTCCGTCGGATCGGGCCCCGTCGCCTCGTCCTCGGGCCGGTTGCTCTCGCCCAGCCTGAGCGGCATCGCCTCGCGCCAGACCGCCTCGAAGAGCCCCATCAGCGACTCCAGCAGCCCGGAGGCATGGACCACCAGGGCGGCGGGCTCGGCGCCGCGTCCGGTCAGCGGCACCATCGCCAGGGCGCTGTCGGCGACGACCAGCTTGGTCGGCACCCGGTCGATCACCCGGCACTGCTCGTCCCGGCTCAGTGCCGCCGACAGCTCCATGATCCCGGACGGCAGCGAGAGCAGCTCGCGCTCGACCACCACCCGGTACGACACCCCGCGCGTCGCGGCCCGCTCCTCCGCCTCGTTCTCCATTCCGCTGACCGCGATCGGCTTCCCGGTGACCAGGGCGCACACCTCGCTCGCCGCACCGAGCTGCAACTGGTGGAAGCGGTGAGTGACCGCGCTCGCCCCGGTCACCACCTCGACCAGATCGTGCACGGCCGGCTCGGCGGCCTCCGCCCGGTACTCCTCGGCGAGCAGCGCCGCCGCCAGCTCCGCCTGCTCCAGCTCATGGCGCTGCTGGGTCAGCAGCGCCCCGAGCGCCACGCCCGGCGGGGCCGCCACCCAACGCCCGGTGCGCGCCGACGCCTGCGCGGCCAGACCGTGCTGCTCCAGCCTGCGCAGGGCCCGCTCGGTGTCCGGTTCGGGAAGCGCCAGCCGGTGCGCGAGATCGGAGACCTCCGCGGCTCCCACCGCCACGAGCGCGCGGTACGCCGACTCCTGTATCTCGTCGAGCCCTATGGCTCCAAGCATCCCCGGACCCCTCCCGGACGCGTTGATTCCGCACGATGTCGCTGTCGACGGGTGTCCGTCCATGGCGGAAAGCGGCCACGGCGTAAACCCGCCGTGTACATCATCCCTTTATCGCCCGGCGCTCTGCCAATGTGGCGCCACCGAAGTACCAACAACCTCCGGAAGACTGCGGTTTGCGCTGGTTGGTTCCGGATTCACTTGGGGAGAGCGATGCGTCCGATATCGCGTACGGCGCTGGGGGCGGCCACCGCCGCCGTCCTGGCCGTCACCGCGATCGCACCGTCCACGGCAGCGCCGCAGGACGACGCGACAGGGAAGAGAGCACTGACCGGCAGTTCGGCCGCCGAAGCCAAGAAGGACAAGCCGGTCACCGTGACGCTGGTCACCGGTGACAAGATCCTGGTGAGCAAGGACAGTTCGGGGGCCGCCTCCGCCGCCGCGCTGCCCCGCGAGGACGGCACCGTTCCCCTGGTGCAGACCAGGCAGTCCGGCAAGGACCTCTACGTCTACCCCGAGACCGCCGCCGCCGCGCTCGCCGCGGGCAAGGTCGACGAAGAACTCTTCAACGTCACCGGCCTCATCCGGCAGGGCTACGACGACGGGCACACCAAGTCGCTGCCGCTGATCGCGGTCTACGGCAAGGATCGGGCCCGCTCCACGTTCGCCACCCCGCGCGGCGCGAAGCGCGGACTCGCGCTCGACGCCATCGACGGTGTCGCGCTCAAGGCGGACAAGGAGAAGGCCGCCGACTTCTGGGCGGACGTCACCCGCGGCGCCCGCTCCTTCTCGACCTCCGGCATGAAGAAGCTCTGGCTCGACCGCAAGGTTCAGGCCACCCTCGACAAGTCGACAAAGCAGGTCGGTGCCGACCTCGCCTGGGCCGCCGGATACGACGGCAAGGGCACCAAGGTCGCCGTCCTCGACACCGGTGTCGACGCCGAGCACCCCGACCTCAAGGGTCGGGTCGCCGCCTCGGAGAACTTCACCGACTCCGACTCCACCGACGACCGCCAGGGCCACGGCACCCACACCATCTCCACCGTCGGCGGCTCCGGCGCGGCCAGCGGAGGCAAGAAGAAGGGCGTCGCCCCCGGCGCCGACCTGCTCGCGGGCAAGGTCCTCAACGACAGCGGCTCCGGCGCCGAGTCCTGGATCATCGCCGGCATGCAGTGGGCCGTCGACCAGAAGGCCGACGTCGTCTCCATGAGCCTCGGCAGCCCCGAACCGACCGACTGCACCGACCCGATGAGCGTCGCCGCCGAGGAACTCGCGCAGAACAAGGGCACCTTGTTCGTGATCGCGGCCGGCAACGCGGGCCCGACGTTCAACACCGTCTCCTCGCCCGGCTGCGCCCCGAGCGTGCTGACCGTCGGCGCCGTCGACCGTGACGACACCACGGCACAGTTCTCCAGCCGTGGCCCGGTCATCGGATCGCACACCCTCAAGCCCGAGATCACCGCCCCCGGCGTCAACATCTCGGCCGCCGCGGCAGGCGGCCGGGGCGTCTACGCGTACCAGTCGATGTCCGGTACGTCGATGGCCACCCCGCATGTCGCGGGCGCAGCGGCGATCGTGAAGCAGCGTCACCCCGACTGGACCGCCCAGCAGATCAAGGCAGCCCTCGTCTCGTCCGCGAAGAGCGACATCCCCGGCGACGTACGCGAGACCGGCGGCGGCCGCCTCGACGTCAAGGCCGCCATCGACACCACCCTCGTCGGCGCCCCCGCCGTCCAGGGCGGTACCTTCAACTGGCCGCAGGACCGCTCCGACCGGACCACGGTCGACATCCCGTACACCAACTCCGGCACCAAGCCGGTGAAGTTGTCGCTGAAGGTCCAGGGCGTCACCGGCAACGACGGCTCAGCCGTCCGCTCCTCGGTGGCGAAGCCCGGCGCGAGCACCGTCACGGTCCCGGCCGGAGCCACCGTCAAGGTCCCGTTGCGGATCGACCCGACGGCCAAGCTGAAGGCCGCCCAGTACGGCGATGTCACCGGACGCGTGCTGGCCACCGGCCCCGGCGGCGCCAAGGTCTCCACCCCGTTCTCGCTGTACGTCGGGGCCGAGACCGTCACCCTGCGGGTCAAGCTCGTCGACCGCACCGGCAAGCCCGCCGCCGGCATCTCCTCGCTCGACGTGATCGGTACCGACACCTCCAGCGGCGAGCGCCGCTTCAACGACGGCGCCACCGACCAGGTCTACCAGGTGCGCCCCGGCGCGTACTTCGTGTCCAGCTTCGTCTCCTCGCCCGACCCGGCGGACGCCACCGGCAACATGGAGGAGTCCGTCGCCTACCTCGCGCGGCCGCAGCTGAACGTCACCAAGGACACCACCCTGGTCCTGGACGCCCGCAAGGCCCACCGGATCCAGGTGAAGACCGAGGACCGCGCCTCCGAGAACCGTTCCACGACGCTCGCGTTCGGCCGCAGCTGGGACGATGTCTGGCTGCACTCCGGCTCCATCACCGGTGGCTCCGCGGTCAAGAACTACCTGGCCGACGTGCAGGGCAGGGCCAGTGACGGCGACTTCGAGTTCGCCAGCTTCTGGCGCGCCTACGCCCCGCAGATCGAGAAGCTGTCGGTCGTCGGCGGCGCCGAACTGCACCCGAGGACGGCGAGCACCGGCTCCGTCAACCTCGACGGCAAGGGCGAGGCCGCGCTCGTCGACGCCGGTACGGGTACCCCCGACGAGCTGAAGGCCGCGGGCGTCGCCGGAAAGATCGCCCTGGTCGAGGTCGGCGACGGCGACAACAACGTGTACGCCCTGACGCGCGACGCCAAGGCCGCGGGCGCGAAGGCCGTCATCGCCCACCGCCCCTCCGCGGGGCCCTGGCAGCCGTCCGTCGGCTACGCCCCCTCCGCGCTGCCCGCACTCGGCATCGAGGCGGGCGAGGCCGGCGCGCTGAAGGCCGCCCTGGCCGACGGCCCGGTCGAGCTGAACTGGAAGGCCACCGCGGTCAGCCCGTTCGTCTACAACCTCGCGTTCCCCGAGACCGGCCCGATCACCTCGGACCGCACCTACAAGGTCCGCGACACCAAGCTCGGCAAGGTCACGGCCAACTACGAGGCCATGGGCGTCGCCGCCGACTACGTCGACACGATGATCATCAACCGGCCGTACGGCGGTGCCTTCTCCGCGGCCGGTGACGTCGTCGCCGCCCCCGGCAAGCGCACCGAGTTCTACTCGGCGGGCGACACCGCCTGGGTGCGGTACCTCTCCTCCAGCTTCCCCTGGGGCGAGCTGATGGTCGACCAGCCGCGCACCTACCAGGCGGGCTCGAAGCGCACGGAGAACTGGTACCGGGGCATCCCGGCCCCGGCCGCCCCGCGCGACGCCGCCGGCAAGCTCCTGCTCGCCGCCGAGCGTCAGGACAACCTGATCGGCGTCGCCCCGGGCTTCTGGAGCGACAGCGAGCACGCCGGTCTCCAGGGCTCCTTCGGCGACATGGGCGGCATGCGCCTGACCAGCGGTGACCAGGTCCTCGGCGAGTCCGGCTGGCCGTCCGGGGTGTTCACCGTCCCGGCTGAGGACGCCGCGTACGAGCTCACCATGATGACCACGAGGACCGGTCAGCCCGCCGCCGTGTGGAAGCGGTCCACCCGCACCGAGACCACCTGGAAGTTCCGTTCGAAGCGGGACGAGAACGCCTACTCCCAGGGGATCCCGCTGCTCTTCCCGGGCTACGACCTGGACACGGACGGGCTCAAGACCCTCGCGGCGAAGGACGGCCAGAAGATCGGCCTGAGCGTCAGCGGCCACGCCGGCTACACGCCCGGCAAGCTGGTCGCCGCCAAGGTCTCGTACTCGTACGACGGCGGGGAGACCTGGAACGACGCCACCACCGCACAGCAGGGCGGCCGTTGGACCGCGACCGTGAACCACGCGGGCGCGGCCGGCAAGCCGGTCACCCTGAAGACCGAACTGACGGACGCCAACGGCAACTCCGTCATCCAGACCGTGAACGACGCGTACGCCGTGCGTTGATCACCAACTGACCGGTCCGCCGGGCGTCCTTCCCGTGGGGGGTGGGGGCGCCCGGCGGACCCATGTTCGCGGCCACTTTTTCCGGATGACCCGTTTTCGTACGGCCCTCGCGGTCGACAATAAGGGCATGAGTCAGCAGGGGGAGAAGCCCGCCGCCAACGAGGACGACTGGTGGCGCAGGCTGTACGACGAGAGTGCCCGGGACACCGGGACGAGCGACGCGGCCGACAGTCTCGACGACCGCTTCGACTCGGCGTCGGACGCGGTGAGTCCGGGCGGGGCCGGGGCTGGGGGCCGGGGCAGGACGTCCGGAAGGGGATTCGACGAGGGGCCCGGTGGCGGGGCCGCATCCGGGACCGGGGCTCGGGCCTATGGGGGATCCGACGGGGGTGCGGGGGAGCCTTCCGCGGTGATGCCCGAGGCGGACCCGGTGGTCGCGCCCGGGGTTGTTCCGGTGGTGGATCCGGTGGTGGGATCCCGGCCGGTGTGGGGGGAGACGGTACGGGAGCGTGCTCCGTGGGAGCCGCCTGTCGCGACCGTGGGCGGGCCGGGGACGGCCCCGTCCGGCCCGGCGCAACCGCGTACCTTCGCCGCCCCGCCGATTCCTGCGGAACCTCCGCCTCCGTCCGTGTCTCCGTCCGTGCCTTTATCCGTGCCTCCGTCCGCGTCTCCGCCGGTGCCTCCGTCCGTACCTGAGCCCGTGCCTGAGCCGACGCGGGCCGTTGAGCAGCTGACCACCGCCCCGGCTGCGGCGGAACGGCTTGCTCCGGAGCAGCAGGCCACGCCGCCGCCGCTTTCGGCGCCGCCTCTGCCGAGGCGGCCGGTGGCCGAGAGGCCCGCCGCCCCGCCGGCGCCGGCTGCTGCGTACACCGCACCCGCCGCCTCCACCGCACCCGCGCCGGAGGCCGGGCGCGAAGCCGGCCCCGCTTCCCGCCCCGTGATCGGCCATGTGGGTGACCGGCCGCCCACGTACGACCCCGAGCCCACTGCGCTGCCCGCCACCGCCCCGCAGGAGCTGGACGGCCTGGTGGCCGACACCGTGCTCGACGGCGCCCGTTACGGCACGTACACCCTGCGCGCCGTCTCCGTGCGCGGGGATTCCGCCCGGTTTCGCGGCGAGCCCCGCCGCGACGCGCTGCTCACGGCACGCTTCGGCACCGACGAACGCGCCCTGGTCCTGGTCGCCGTCGCCACCGGCGCCCGCGCCGCCGGCTCGGCACACCTGGCTGCCGCCGACGCCTGCCGCTGGATCGGCGCAGCGGTCGGCCGCAGCCACGTCCGGCTCTCCGAGGACATAAGGGCGGGCCGCCGAGGGGACCTCAAGTCCGGGCTCAACCGCCTCACCGACCGGACGTACGGCAAGCTGCGGGCCCGCGCCGCCGAGCTGGGGGTGGCGCCGCAGCAGTACACGGCGGGGCTGCGCTGCCTCCTGCTGCCGGCGGATCCGGACTGCCGTACGCGGGTCTTCTTCGGCATCGGCGCCGGTGGCCTCTTCCGGCTGCGCGACGGCGTCTGGCACGACCTCGAACCGGAAATCCCGGCAGTCGGGGACACCGGGGGCGCCGGGGATGCCGGGGACAGTGCCACGGACCCCAGGACCGGGCCCGGGGCCCCGTCTTCCGAGGGCGGGCCCGACGGCGACCACCTCACCATGGACCTGGCCATCACCACGCCTTCGGGACCGTATGCCGAGTCTCCGCCCGACCCGCCCGCAGAACCGTTCCGCTTCCGGGGTTCGGTGGCCCGGCAGGGAGACGCCCTGCTGCTGTGCAGCCCCGGGCTGGCCGAACCGCTGCGGGGCGAGCCGGCGCTGGCCGAGGAGCTAGCCGGACGCTGGGCGACCGAGGAGGCACCGGGGCTCGTGGCCTTCCTCGCGGACACCCAGCTCCGGGTGAAGGGGTACTCCGACGACCGTACGAGTGTGGGCGTCTGGGAGGCGTAACCGCGTGCGCCATGGGTTGATGGATGCGGAGTCCGGAAGCCGAAGCGCGGAAAGGGTACGCACCCATGGCCAAGCAGAACGTGTCGGAGCAGTTCGTCGACATCCTCGTCCGGGCGGGCGTCAGGCGTATGTACGGTGTCGTCGGCGACAGCCTCAACCCGGTCGTCGACGCCATCCGCCGTAACCGGGCCATCGACTGGATCCAGGTCAGGCACGAGGAGACCGCAGCTTTCGCCGCCGGCGCGGAGGCCCAGGTCACGGGCTCGCTGGCGGCCTGCGCGGGATCCTGCGGCCCCGGCAATCTGCACCTCATCAACGGCCTCTACGACGCCCACCGCTCCATGGCCCCGGTACTCGCCCTCGCCTCGCACATCCCGTCGGGCGAGATCGGACTGGGCTACTTCCAGGAGACCCACCCGGAACTGCTCTTCCAGGAGTGCAGCCACTACAACGAGATGATCTCCAACCCGCAGCAGATGCCCCGGCTGCTCCAGACGGCGATTCAGCACGCGATCGGCCGGGGCGGGGTCAGCGTCGTCACGATGCCGGGTGACATTGCATCGCAGCCCGCCCCGGAGAAGTCCATCGAGCACGCGCTGGTCACCTCGCGGCCGACGGTCCGGCCCGGTGACGAGGAGATCGACAAACTCCGCCGGATGGTCGACGGGGCGAAGCGTGTGACATTGTTCTGCGGCAGCGGCACGGCGGGCGCCCACGCCGAGGTGATGGAGTTCGCCGAACGGGTGAAGGCCCCGGTCGGGCACGCGCTGCGCGGCAAGGAGTGGATCCAGTACGACAACCCGTACGACGTCGGCATGAGTGGTCTGCTCGGCTACGGCGCCGCCTACGAGGCGACCAACGAGTGCGACCTCCTGATCCTGCTCGGCACCGACTTCCCGTACAACGCCTTCCTCCCGACCGATGTGAAGATCGTCCAGGTCGATGTGCGCCCCGAGCACCTGGGACGCCGCTCCAAGCTGGATCTCGCGGTCTGGGGCGATGTCCGCGAGACCCTGCGCTGCCTGACGCCGCAGGTGAAGGAGAAGACCGACCGCAAGTTCCTCGACCGGATGCTGAAGAAGCACGCCGAAGCGCTGGAGGGCGTGGTCAAGGCGTACACCCGCAAGGTCGAGAAACACGTCCCGATCCATCCGGAGTACGTCGCCTCGGTGCTGGACGAACTCGCCGACGACGACGCCGTGTTCACCGTCGACACCGGTATGTGCAATGTGTGGGCCGCGCGATATCTCACCCCCAACGGCAAGCGCCGCGTCATCGGATCGTTCAGCCACGGCTCGATGGCCAACGCACTTCCGCAGGCCATCGGTGCCCAGTTCACCGACCGGAACCGCCAGGTGGTCTCGATGTCCGGCGACGGCGGATTCACCATGCTGATGGGTGACTTCCTGACCCTGGTGCAGTACGACCTGCCGGTGAAGGTCGTACTGTTCAACAACTCCTCGCTCGGCATGGTCGAGTTGGAGATGCTGGTCGCGGGCCTGCCGTCGTTCGGCACGACCAACAAGAACCCGGACTTCGCCGCGGTCGCCCGTGCCTGCGGGGCGTACGGCGTTCGCGTGGAGAAGCCCAAGCAGCTCGAAGGCGCGCTCAAGGACGCGTTCAAGCACAAGGGTCCGGCGCTCGTCGATGTCGTCACCGACCCCAACGCCCTCTCCATCCCGCCGAAGATCAGCGCCGAGATGGTGACCGGCTTCGCGCTCTCCGCCAGCAAGATCGTGCTGGACGGGGGAGTGGGCCGGATGCTCCAGATGGCCCGCTCCAACCTGCGGAACGTGCCCCGCCCCTGAACGAGGTCCGGGGCAGGGCGGGTCGGTGTGCGGCGACCGTCACGCCGGAGTCAGGCGCAGCGTCAGGATCTGGAACGGCCGGAGCGACAGTACGAGACCGTGCTCGTCGGTGTCCGCCTCGCGCAACGGCCGCTCCAGCAGATCGGTGACCTGGGCCCGGACGACGGGGAACCCGACCCGCAGTGTGGTGCCGGCGCGGCCGCCCGCCGACTCGTAGAGCCGCACGATCACATCGCCGCCGCGGTCCTCGGCGAGCTTCACCGACTCCACCGTGACCGCCGGATGTCCCGTGTCGACCAGCGACGGCAGTACCGGCGCCACCG
Source organism: Streptomyces sp. NPDC127117 (assembly GCF_042677325.1). Classification (NCBI taxonomy): domain Bacteria; kingdom Bacillati; phylum Actinomycetota; class Actinomycetes; order Kitasatosporales; family Streptomycetaceae; genus Streptomyces; species Streptomyces sp. NPDC127117. Next base: position 41,994 of record NZ_JBHXTM010000048.1, on the reverse strand, counting down.
CGGCCCGCAGCGGCAGATTGAGCGCGAGCCCTTCCCGTACCGCGTCCGTGATCTCGCCGCCCGGCGCCAGCGAGTATCCGAACCGGTGCCGGCCGAGGTCGGTCCCGGGGTCGGGGCTGTGCGGGGCGCGCAGCAGCGTCAGCCGTACGGTCGTGCCGAGGCCCGAAGCGTGCGGGGTCCGGGTCACGTCGTGTCCGTACGTCGAGTCGTTGAGCAATGTCACGCCGTACCCCGGCTCGGCGACCCGCAGCCAGCGATGGGCGCAGATCTCGAAGCGGGCGGCGTCCCAGCCGGTGTTGTCGTGCGTGGGGCGGTGGACATGGCCGAACTGGATCTCGGAGGTGGACCGTTCGGCGTGTACATCGAGCGGGAACGCCGCCTTGAGGACCTTTTCCGACTCCCGCCAGTCGACCTCGGTCTCGATGTCGATCCGACGGCTGCCGGCGCTCAGCCGGATCTCCTGTGTGACATGTGACTGCCCGAAGGACCGCCGGACGCGGACCGCGGCCCGCAACGGCCCCTCCTCCACCAGCTCGACGGAGTCCGCATCGGTGAGGTCGGTCCGGGTGCGGCGGTAGTGCCGGTCGATGTCCCAGGCGTCCCAGCGGTTGGGGTGGTCGGGGTGCAGCTGGAGGAGGTTGGCCCGGTGGCCGGGAGCGAGGACGTCCCGCCCCGCACCGAGATCGCGGACGGCGGCGATCAGCCCGTCGGCGTCGATCACCACCCGCAGCAGCCCGTTGTCGAGCACGAGACCCTCGGCCGCCGAACCGGTCGCGGAGACGGGGTGCTCCGGCACCGCCGAGCCGTTCAGCGGACCGGCGCCGAGCCCGGGTGAGTCGGCCAGCACCACCGTACGGCCGCCGCCCAGGTGCTGCACCCGCGCGCCGGACGGAAGCACCGCGGCCGCCTCCGGGTCCAGCTCGACCACCTGACGGCGGTGGTACGGGGACGAGTTGAGCGCCACCAGACCCTCGGCCCCGCTCAGCGCCGCCACCGCGTCCGCCACCAGATCCGCCAGTTCCGCCCGCACCCGCTCGTAGGTCTCGCGGGCCTCGCGGTGCACCCAGGCGATCGACGAGCCGGGCAGGATGTCATGGAACTGATGCAGCAGGACCGTCTCCCACAGCCGGTCCAACGCCTCGTACGGATAGCGGTAGCGCTCGCCGGGGTTGCGCAGGGCTGCGGCCGTCGCCCACAACTCCGCCTCACGGAGCAGGTGTTCGCTGCGGCGGTTGCCCTGCTTGGTCTTGGCCTGGGTGGTGTACGTGGCCCGGTGCAGCTCCAGGTACAGCTCGCCCGACCAGACCGGAGCCTGTGCCCCGTACTCCTCCTCGGCCGCCGCGAAGAACGCCGCCGGCCGCTCGACGGCGACCTTCGGTGAGCCCTCCAGGTCCCTGAGCCGGCGTGCCTTCTCCAGCATCTCGCGGGTGGGCCCGCCCCCGCCGTCACCCCAGCCGAACGGGACGAGCGAGCGAGTGGCCAGCCCCTTCTCCGCGAAGTTCCGTTCGGCATGGGCGAGTTCACTGCCGTGGAACTGGGCGTTGTAGGTGTCCACGGGCGGGAAGTGGGTGAAGACCCTGGTCCCGTCGATGCCCTCCCACCAGAAGGTGTGATGTGGCATTTTATTGCTCTGGTTCCAGGACAATTTCTGGGTCAGGAACCATTTCACCCCCGCGAGACGGGCCAGTTGCGGGAAGGCCGCCGTGTAGCCGAAGCTGTCCGGCAGCCAGATCTCCTCGGTCTCCACCCCCAGCTCCTGCCGGAAGAACCGCTTGCCGTGCACCAGCTGCCGGGCCAGTGCCTCGCCGCCGGGCATATTGGCATCGGACTCCACCCACATCGACCCCACGGGCGCCCACTGCCCGTCGGCCACGGCCTGCCTGACGCGCTCCCAGATGTGCGGCTGGTGCTCCTTCACCCAGGCGTACTGCTGGGCCTGCGAGGCCGCGAAGACCAGCTCCGGATAGTCCTGGGCCAGCGCGGTGACATTGGCGAAGGTGCGCGACGCCTTGCGCACCGTCTCGCGCAGCGGCCACAGCCAGGCCGAGTCGATGTGTGCATGACCGGTGGCTGAGATCCGGTGAGCGCTCGCCGCGGCCGGGCGGGAGAGCACTTCGGCCAGTTCCTCCCGGCCGGCCCGCGCCGTGCCCGCCACATCGTGCAGATCCAGCGCGTCCAGCATGCGTTCCAGAGCGCGCAGGATCTCGTACCGCCGGGAGCGCTCCACGGGGAGTTCCCGCATCAGTTCGCAGAGCACCTCGATGTCCAGGACCAGATGCCAGACCGTCTCGTCCAGTACCGCCAGGTCCGCGGCGGCGAACCGGTGGAGCGGCCGGTCGCCCGCCGTCCGCACGTCCCCGAGCGATGTCGGCGCGAAGCCGTGTTCCAGTACAGCGGGGTTGGCCGCCGCCTCCAGCAGCAGCGCGACCGGCTCGCCGCCCGCCGCCGGGGCGGCCACCGTCAGATGGCGATTGCGCGGATGGATGCCCTTGATCGGGACGCCGTCGGTGCCGTACAGCATGCCCTCGGCCTGGAACCCCGGCCCCTGACCGGAGAAGCCGGGATCCACGACGACCTCGACCCGACGCCCCGCCCACTTCTCCGGCACGGTCCCCTCCAGCCGGAACCAGCTGGTGGACCAGGGCTTCCCCCACTCGCTGCCGGTGCGGAACGGCTCGAACGATTCCTGGAGGACCTGAGCCACCGGAACGGGCTCACCGGGGATGTGCCGGACGGAGAGCGCGAGCGGGGTGCGGGCCGGGTACTGGGCGGGGCGGATGAACTGGTGAAGGGCCCGTTCGAGGCGGTCCTCCACCAGGGTGCGGTCGTCGTGCATCACGGCTCCAAGGGGTCGGCGCCTGCGGGTGTTCATGGCTCCACTTCCCCGGCGGCCGATCCGGCACCCCTGCGGGCGGTGCGGGGGAGTGACGGTTGATCAACCGGCCCTGTGCGCGCCCTTGGCGACCCTTGAGCAATGTGACATATTACTGTCGTGCTCACGAGACGCCCCCTGGATGCCGTCATCGTCGGGGCCGGAATGGTCGGCGCCGCCTGCGCCTACTACATCTCCCGGTCCGGACTCTCCATAGCCGTCGTCGACCGCGGACCGGTGGCCGGCGGCACCACCGGAACCGGCGAGGGAAACCTCCTGGTCTCCGACAAAGTGCCCGGACCGGAGCTTGAACTCGCCCTGCTCTCCGCCTCCTTGTGGCGGCAGCTGTCCGAGGAACTGCCCACGGACATCGAGTACGAACTCAAGGGCGGTGTGGTCGTCGCGGCGTCCGAGGACTCCCTGGCCACCCTGGCCACAACGGCCGACGGCCAGCGGGCCGCGGGCGTCGAGGCGTGCCACATCACTTCCGACCGACTCCGCGACATCGAGCCCCACCTCGCGCCGAACCTGGCCGGCGGCTGTCACTACCCGCAGGACGCCCAGGTCCAACCGGCGCTGGCGGCGGCCGAGTTGCTGCGCGCAGCCGCTAAGGCGGGTGCGCTGGTGCGCCCGGGGGAGGAAGTGATCGAGATCCTCCGGGACCGGGAGGGCGCCGTACGCGGGGTACGCACGGCACGGGGCGAGCTGCACGCCCCCGTCGTGGTCAACGCGGCGGGCACCTGGGGCGGCGACCTGGCCGCACTGGCCGGGGTGAACCTGCCGGTCCTGCCGCGCAGAGGGTTCGTGCTGGTCACCGAGCCACTGCCCCGGCTGATCCGGCACAAGGTCTACGCGGCGGAGTACGTGGCCGACGTGTCGAGCGGGTCGGCGGCGCTCCAGACCTCGCCCGTGGTGGAGGGAACCCCCGCGGGGCCGGTGCTCATCGGGGCCAGCCGCGAACGGGTCGGTTTCGACCGGACGTTGTCCGTTCCGGTGATCGCCCGGCTGGCGGCGGGCGCCGCAGCCCTCTTCCCCGCGCTCGCCGACGTACGGGTGATGCGTGCCTACCACGGATTCCGCCCCTACCTGCCCGACCACCTGCCCGCGATCGGACCGGACCCCCGGGTGCCGGGGCTCTTCCACGCCTGCGGCCACGAGGGCGCCGGGATCGGGCTGGCGCCCGCGACCGGACTGCTCGTCGCGGACGCGATCCGGGGAGAGCGGCCCGCACTCGATCTCGGACCCTTCGCCCCCGACCGCTTCGATGCCACATGCCATGTCACATGACGGTGGCGAGCGGGGCGCCCGCGCCCCAGGAGAGGACCCAGTGAGACGCACCCGCGCACGTACCCCCGCCGAACTCGTCGGGGCCGCGCCCGAGACGGAGTTCCAGCTGACCTTCGACGGCCGCCCGGTCCGCGCACTGCCGGGCCAGACCATCGCCGCCGCACTCTGGTCGGCGGGCATCCTGACCTGGCGCACCACCCGGGTCCACGGCCGGCCACGAGGCGCCTTCTGCGGGATCGGCGCCTGCTACGACTGCCTGGCCACCGTCAACGGCCGACCCAACCAGCGCGCCTGCCTGCTGCCCGCGGGACCGGGCGACACGGTGATCACGCAGGAGGGCGACGGCCATGCCGAACTCGATCGATGAGCCCGGGGCGCGGGAGACCGATCACGCCGGACTCGCCGTGGTGGGCGCCGGACCGGCAGGCCTGGCCGCCGCCGTCACCGCCGCCGACCACGGGCTCGACGTGGTCCTGCTGGACGCGGCCGCCGCACCCGGCGGGCAGTACTACCGCATCCCGGCCGACGGACTCGGCGCCACCCGTCCCGGGGCCCTCCACCACGACTGGCACACCTTCACGGAACTCTCCGCACGGCTGGCCGCACACCGCGACACCGGCACGATCCGCCACCTCACCGGCCACCAGGTGTGGACAGTCGAACGGACCGGTGGCGGGGACTGGATCCTGCACGCGATCACCGGGGAAGCCGACGACGAGGCCCGTACCGCCGTCCGGGCCCGCCGGATACTCCTCGCGACCGGCGCCCAGGAACGCCAACTGCCCTTCCCCGGCTGGACACTTCCGGGAGTGGTGGGCGCGGCGGGGGCCCAGGCGATGCTGAAATCGGGGCTGGTGCTGCCGGGAAGCCGGATCGTTGTCGCGGGGAGCGGACCGCTCCTCCAGGCGGTCGCCGTCTCGCTGACGCGCGCGGGGGCGCAGGTCCCGGCGCTGGTCGAGGCCGCCGGGTACGGGGCGTACGCCCGTGCCCCCCGGGTGCTGGCGGCCAATCCGGGGAAGGCGGCGGAAGGGGCCCGGTTCGCGGCGGAGCTGGTCCGTGCCCGGGTGCGGGTGCTGAGCCATCGGGCGGTCACCGAGGTGCACGGGGACGAGCGGGTGGAGGCGGTCACCGTCAGCAGGGTGGACCGCCGGTGGCGGCCCGTCGCGGGGACCGGCCGCCGGATCGCCTGCGACGCGCTCGCCGTGGGACACGGGCTGGTGCCGCAGCTCGACCTTGCCGTGGCAGCCGGCTGCGGAACGCGGCCGGGCCCCGACGGCACGCACGCGATCACCCTCGACGAACAGCTCAGGACCACCGTTCCCGGGGTCTGGGCGGCCGGTGAGTCCGGCGGCATCGGCGGTCTGGAACTCGCCCTGTGCGAAGGTGAGTTGGCGGCACTTTCCATCGTCCGTGAGGTACGGGACGGAGTGCGGGGGCCGGAAGCGCGCAGGGCCGTGGCGCTGCTCCGCTCCCGTCGTCGTCTGCGGGCCTTCGCCGCGCTGATGGGGGCCGTGCACCGGCCGGGGCCCGGCTGGCGCGAGTGGCTGACCGACGGGACGGAGGTGTGCCGCTGCGAAGAGGTCACCGCGGGCCGGATCCGTACCGCTTGCGAGGAGCTCGGAGCCGGTGACACCAGGACCGTCAAACTGCTCACCCGGGCCGGAATGGGGTGGTGCCAGGGCCGGACGTGCGGATTCGCCGTCCGGGAACTCGCCGCCGCGCACGGCGGCGGACAGGAGCCGGGCGGACCCGACCGGCGCCCGCTGGCCTGCCCCGTGAAACTCTCCACCCTCGCCGACCTGTCCGGCCCCGGGTAGTCCCGCTGCCGGTCGCCGCCTCGCAGCCCGGCGGCGTACGCCGGCCGCTGTCCCTTGTTCTTTCTCCGCTTCCCACTTCCGCGTTTCCACGTATCCGCCACACCGTGACATGTCACACCTCTCAAGGAGCCACGATGCAGACGAACACCGACTCGCGCACCCACCCCTGGCACGGGGTCATGGTCGCCACCCCGATCACCCTGCGTGACGACTGCACCATCGACTACGACGCCTACGCCACCCACGTGCGGCAGCTCATCGAGGCGGGCTGCGACGGAGTGGTGCCCAACGGCTCACTGGGGGAGTACCAGACCCTGACCGACAGCGAACGCGAGCAGGTGGTCCGGGTCGCCGTCGAAGCCGCGGGCGACGGCAACCGCGTCATGCCGGGCGTCGCCGCCTACGGCAGCGCGGAGTCGAGGCGCTGGGCGGAGCAGGCCGCGGAGGCGGGTGCCGGTTCCGTACTGCTCCTGCCGCCCAACGGGTACCGCTGTGAGGAGGCGGCGGTGCGCGCCCACTACGCGGATGTGGCCGAGGTCGGCGTGCCGGTCGTCGCGTACAACAACCCGTACGACACCAAGGTGGACCTGACGCCGGAGCTGCTCGCCCGCCTCCACCAGGACGGCAGCATCGTGGCCGTCAAGGAGTTCAGCGGTGACGTCCGCAGGGCCTACGAGATCGCCGAACTGGCCCCCGGGCTCGACGTGCTGGTGGGCGCCGACGACGTGCTGCTGGAACTGGCACTCGCCGGGGCCGTCGGGTGGATCGCGGGCTGCCCCAACATGCTGCCGTCCTGCTGTGTCGATCTGTACCGGGCCGCTGTCACCGGTGACATGGCAACCGCCCTGCCGCTGTACCGGGAACTGCACCCGCTGCTTCGATGGGACTCGAAGCCGGAGTTCGTCCAGGCCATCAAGGCATCCATGGACGTCGTCGGACGTCACGGGGGCCGTACCCGGCCGCCGCGGTTCCCCCTCCCCGACGACGACGTGGCCGCGGTGCGCGCCGCGACGGAGAAGGCACTCGCCGGGGGCCTGAACTGAGACCGGCGCCCGACGCGGCAGGAGCGGCCGCCGTGCGCCCGGACGGAGCGCGCGGCCCGGCCCGTTTCATTATGTGCCGTTCCGTCCGATTCGAGTGTTCTTCGTGTCCGTCGTGACGAACCAGGGGGAGCCTTGCAGACACGTCACATTTTCCATGCCGTCGACTCACACACCGAGGGCATGCCCACCCGCGTCATCACCGGAGGCATCGGCACCATCCCCGGTGCGACGATGGCCGAGCGGCGCATCCATTTCCAGCAGCACCGGGACGCCGTGCGCACCCTGCTCATGTACGAGCCGCGCGGCCACGCCTCCATGAGCGGCGCGATCCTCCAGCCGCCCACCCGGCCGGACGCGGACTACGGAGTCCTCTTCATAGAGGTCTCCGGCTATCTGCCGATGTGCGGGCACGGCACCATCGGGGTGGCCACCGTTCTGGTGGAGACCGGCATGGTGGAGGTCACCGAACCCGTCACCACCGTGCGGCTGGACACCCCGGCCGGGCTCGTCAGCGTCGACGTACAGGTGAAGGACGGGGCGGCCACCGCGGTGACCCTGACCAACGTCCCGGCGTTCAGCGTCGCGCTCGACCGGACGGTGGACGTACCCGGCTACGGGGCAGTGCGCTACGACCTGGCCTACGGCGGCAACTTCTACGCGATGGTGCAGCTGAACGACCTCAAGCTGCCCTTCGACCGGGCGCGCAAGGACGACATCCTGGCCGCCGGGCTCGCCCTGATGGACGCGGTCAACGCCTCCGAGCGGCCCATCCACCCCGAGGACCCGGACATCCACGGCCTCAAGCATGTGCAGTTCATCGCGCCCGGGTCCGACGCCCGCCACTCCCGGCACGCGATGGCCATCCATCCCGGCTGGTTCGACCGCTCACCCTGCGGGACCGGCACCTCGGCGCGCATGGCGCAACTGCACGCACGCGGTGAACTCCCCCTGGACACCGACTTCGTGAACGAGTCGTTCATCGGCACCTCGTTCACCGGACGTCTCGTCCAGGAGACCACCGTGGGCGGGCTCCCGGCCGTCGTCCCCACCGTCACCGGCCGCGCCTGGCTCACCGGTACCGCACAATTCTTCCTGAACCCGTCCGACCCCTTCCCCGAAGGATTCCTGCTGTGAATCTCCCCCTGCTCGGCGCCGCCGACATCGAGGCCCTGGGACCGACCGGTGCCGTGGACGCGCTGGAGGCGGCGCTGAGCGGGGGACTGGATCCGGAGACGGCCCCCGCCCGGCACCATGTCACAGTGCCCGGCGGTGAGCTGCTGATCATGCCCGCCACCACACAGCAGGTGACCGGCGTGAAGATCGCCGGGGTGGCCCGCGACAATCCGGCCCGCGGCCTGCCCCGGATCACCGGAAGCTATCTGCTGCTCGACGCCCCCACCCTGCTGCCGCTCGCCCTGCTCGACGGTGCCGCGCTCACCACCCTGCGCACACCGGCCGTGTCCGCACTCGCGATCCGCCACCTCACCGGTCCCGTCGTGCACCACCTGGTGCTCTTCGGGACGGGCCCCCAGGCGTACGGGCACCTCGACGGGGTGCTCGCGGAACGTCGGGTCGAACGGGTCACCGTGGTCGGCCGCACTCCGCACCGGGCCGAAGCGCTGGCGGCGCACGCCCGGCGCCTCGGCGTGGACGCCGGTACGGCACAGGCGCCCGGTGACGCGGAGGTCGCCACGGCCGATCTGGTGCTCTGCTGCACCACCTCCGCCACTCCGCTGTTCGACGGTGCCCTCGTGCCGGACGGGGCGACGGTCGTCGCGGTCGGCTCGCACACCCCCGATGCCCGGGAGGTCGACACCGCTCTGGTGGCCCGCTCCGCCGTCATCGTCGAATCACGGTCGGCCGCGTTGTCGGAGGCGGGTGATCTGCTGATCCCGATGACGGAGGGAGCTTTCCGGGCCGAGGACATCCACGCCAACCTGGCCGAGCTGGTGACGGGCCGTGCTCGCGGCGGAGCGCCGGCCGGCTTCGAGGGGCGGCCACGGCTCTTCAAGAGCGTCGGAATGGGCTGGGAGGACCTTGCCGTCGCCGCCGCGGTGCACCGTAATACGGCGCCCTGAGCGAGTTGTCCACAGCACCGGAGCGATGGGCCCCAGTAGAAACGTGACATTGTATTCTGAGGCCCCGCACGGCGCTGGAGGAACAGATATGGCCCGCCTGACGACGCTCAACGCCATCTCCGCGCAGGAGCACTTGCGTGACCAGGTGGCAAACGCCCTCAGGGCGGCCCTGATCGCGGGCGACCTCCGGCCGGGCATGATCTACTCCGCCCCCGCGCTCGCCGCGGATTTCGGAGTCTCCGCGACCCCGGTCCGCGAGGCCATGCTCGATCTGGCACGCGAGGGCCTGGTCGAAGCGGTGCGCAACAAGGGCTTCCGGATAACGGAGTTGACCGAACAGGACCTCGACGACTTCACCGAGCTGCGGGTCATGATCGAAGTCCCCACCATCGGCCGCATCGCCAGGATGGGCCGCACCAGGGAGCTGGAGGCGCTGCGGCCGCTCGCCCAGGCGATCGTCGCTGCCGCCGCCGAGCACGACATCATCGGCTATCTGGAGGCCGACCGCCGCTTCCATCTCGAACTGCTCGGCCTGGCGGGAAACCGCCGCCTGGTGGAGGAGGTCGGCAATCTGCGCAAGCGGTCGCGTCTCTTCGGGCTGAACCGGCTCGACGAGAGCGGGCTGCTGGTCCAGTCGGCGGAGGAACACGGCCAGTTGCTCGACCTCTTGATCGCGGGGAACGCGGAGGGCGCGGAGCGGTGCATGCTCGCTCATATGTCACATGTCAGGAACCTCTGGGCCGAGGATGAGCCCAACGACACGGGCGCGGGAGGCAAGCGGATCAGAAGCGTGAGGATGCCGGCCGCGGAGGCCTGATCCACCGCTTGCCGTTCCTCCGTGGACGCCCTCGGCCGCCACCTGCTCCGTTCTTCAACGGCCGTCCACCGGACGGCCGTTGAAGCGGCCCTCAGGCCCGCGACTCCAGCAGCGCGGCCATCCACTCCTCGATGCCGTCGGCGGTGCGGGGCAGCGCGGACGACATGAGGCGGGCGCCGTCCGCCGTGATCACGAGGTCGTCCTCGATCCGCACCCCGATCCCGCGCAGCGGCCGGGGCAGCGTCTCGTCGTCGGGCTGGAGGTAGAGCCCGGGCTCCACCGTCAGTACCTGACCGGGTTCCAGGCGCCCGTCCAGATAGGCGTCGGCACGCGCCTGCGCACAGTCGTGCACATCCATGCCGAGCATGTGGCCGCTGCTGCAGAGCGTGTACCGGCGGTAGAAGCCGTTGTCCGCGTGGAGCGCCTCGTCCGCCGGCATCCGCAGCACGCCCCACTCGTGCAGACCCTCGGCGATGACCCGCATGGCGGCCAGATGGAAGTCACGGAACCGTGCCCCCGGACGCAGGGCCGCGATGCCCGCGTCCTGCGCTGCAAGCACCAGCTCGTACACCGTGCGCTGCACGGGGGAGAAGCGGCCGGACAGCGGCAGGGTGCGGGTGATGTCGGCCGTGTAGAGCGAATCGGTCTCCACCCCGGCGTCCAGGAGCAGCAACTGCCCGCGCTCCAGCGGTCCGTCATTGCGGATCCAGTGCAGTACACAGGCGTGCGCCCCGGCCGCGGCGATGGTGGAGTAGCCCGGGCCGTTCCCCTCCGACCGGGCCCGGAGATCGAAGACGCCCTCGATCCAGCGCTCGCCGCGCGGGTGGCGCAGCGCCTGCGGCAGGCTCCGCACCACATCCTCGAACCCCATCGTCGTGGCATCGACGGCCTGCTGCAACTGCGCCGTCTCCCAGGGATCCTTGACGAGCCGAAGCTCGCTGAGCACGGCTGCGAGCCCGGCCGGCGCCGAGCGCCCGACCGGAAACGCGCGGCAGGAACGCAGGATTTCATCGACGGACGGATCCACCCCGGAAAGCACCCGTACCGGCGGCTGCGGCCCGGTCAGCAGCTTCTCCCAGGCGTCCAGATGCGCGCAGCGGATGCCGGTCAGCCGGGCGGCCTCCGTCAGATCGGGCCTGCGTCCGACCCAGAACTCGCCGTATCTGCGGTCGCGGTAGAAGTCCTGACCGGTACGCGGTGACCGGGGCCGCAGGTAGAGCACCGCTTCGTGCCGCTCGTCGCCGTCCGGTTCCAGGACGAGGACGTGACCTGCCTGGTCCTCGCCGGTGAGGCCGGTGAGCCAGGCATAGCCGGTGTGCGGCCGGAAGCGGTGATCGGTGTCGTTGGAGCGGACGGCGAGCGCACCGGCCGGGATGATCAGGCGCTCGCCCGGGAAGCGGGCCGCCAGCCGGGCGCGGCGGGCGGGGGTGGCACCGATGGAGGGGACGCGAAGATCCTCCGGCAGCGGGGACTTGGCCCACCCGGTGCTCATGAAGGCGTCCAGAGCGGGTGACACCGGCAGATCGTGGCTGCCGGTGCGGGGCGCGGAGAAGGAACGGGACACGGGCATTGCTCCTCGGGGGCTCTGTGGGGCCGGGGTCGGAATGCCGGCTCTCCGGGGACACGGTGGTGCGGTGGTCGGGAAACCGGTGGTGGCGGCCGGTGCGTTCGGGGTCGCGTGTCATATCCCGTGCTGCGACGAGAAGTTGTCGCGCGGATGAATGTGCGCGAGAGGGGTTCCGAAGAACATGTGACATGTGCCATTGTACAGCGCGCAAGGGGAAGGGAGTCGTGCTCATGTCACGACGCCAGTGCAGTTCAGACCCGGTCCGGCACCTACCTCTTGCATTCCCCCACAGCCGCGCCTTGTTGCGCGGTCACCACTCCGCTGGGAGGCGGCACGTGAAGAACCTGAGGGTTCGGCAGAAAATAACCGGATTGTCCACTGTGGTCCTGGCGGCATGCCTGGGCGTGGGCCTGTTCACGGCACCGAGCCAGGCGGTCGAGCAACACCCCGCCGTGTCGACCGTGACCCCCCACCTCTCGGACGCCGTCCAGAAGCGGGCGGAACCCCGGACCGAGGACCCCGGCGGCCCCACCGCCGAGGCGCTGACGGCACCCGCCGACGATGCCGCTCACGTCGAACGCAAGTCGCTCAAGGCCGCCGACCGGCCGCCGCTCTCCGCGTCCAAGGACGCGCTCAAGCGGGACTACGACGACCCGGCCGCCGCGCTTCCGAGCCACCCGGCACCTTCGATGAAGGCCGAGAAGCGGGCCCGCGCCAAGAAGTCCGGCGAGGCGGCGGCCGAGTGCAACGTCACCGATTTCACCAACAACACCGGTGGCGCCCTGGTCGAGAAGGTCAAGGCGGCGACCACCGACTGCGTCAACACGCTGTTCCGTCTCAAGGGCCAGGACGGCTACAACGCCTTCCGCGAGGACCAGATGGTCACCATCGCCGATGCCATGCGCGACGCGTCGGCCTCCTACCCCGGCGACGACAGCACCGGCATGCCCCAGCTGGTCCTCTTCCTCCGGGCCGGCTACTACGTGCAGTACTACGACCCCGACACCGTCGGAGAGTACGGGCCGCGCCTGCGCACGGCCATCCAGGGAGCGCTCGACGGCTTCTTCGGCTCCTCGCACGCCTTCGACGTCACCGACGCCAACGGCGAGAGCCTGTCCGAGGCGATCATCCTGGTCGACAGCGCCGCGGAGAACGCCCGCTACCTGAACATCGTCAAGCGGATGCTGGCCGACTACGACGAGTCGTACAACGGCTCCTGGTACATGGTCAACGCCGTGAACAGCGTATACACGATCATGTTCCGCGGTCACCAGGTGCCTGAGTTCATCAGCGCCATCGAGGCCGATTCCAGCGTGCTGACCTCCCTGCGCGACTTCGCCGCGAACCACCTCGACCTGCTGGGCACCAAGCAGTCGTTCCTGGTCTCCAACGCGGGACTCGAACTCGGCCGCTTCCTCAAGGAGGACTCGCTGCGCGCCAAGGCGAGCCCGCTCGCGATCGACCTGATGGGCAAGAGCTCCATCGACGGCCCCACCGCCCCGCTCTGGGTCAATCTGGCCAAGATGGTCGACGCCTACGACAAGGACAACTGCGCGGCCTACGGCGCCTGTGACCTCGCGCAGCGTCTCGAGAAGGCCGTCCTGCCGGTGAAGCACACCTGTAGCGACAGCATCACCATCCGGGCGCAGGACATGACCGCGGAGGAGCTCGAAGCCAGCTGCGCCAGCCTGCGCGCCCAGGACGCCTACTTCCACGAGGTGGCCCGGGACAACGGCGCGGTCGCCGACGACAACAACAAGACCATCGAGGTCGTGGCCTTCGACTCCAGCACCGACTACCAGACCTACGCCGGAGTGATCTTCGGTATCGACACCAACAACGGCGGCATGTACCTGGAGGGCGACCCCAAGGCCGAGGGCAACCAGCCCCGGTTCATCGCCTACGAGGCCGAGTGGGCCCGCCCCGACTTCCAGATCTGGAACCTCAACCACGAGTACACGCACTACCTCGACGGCCGGTTCAACATGTACGGGGACTTCGCCGCCGGAATGACCACGCCGACCGTCTGGTGGGTCGAGGGCTTCGCGGAGTTCGTCTCGTACTCCTACCGCAAGGTCAACTACGACGACGCCGCCGCCCAGGCCGCGAACCACACCTACACCCTGCGCACCCTGTTCGACACCACCTACGACAACGCCGACCAGACCCGCGTGTACAACTGGGGTTATCTGGCCGTCCGTTACATGCTGGAGTCGCACCGCGCGGACGTCGACACCCTGCTCGGCCTCTACCGCAAGGGCGACTGGGACGGTGCCCGCACCCTGCTCACCTCGACCATCGGGAGCAGTTACGACGCCGACTGGAACACCTGGCTGACCGCCTGCGCGGCCGGTGCCTGCGGCAGCGGGTCCACCAACCCGCCCGGTGAGATCACCGAGTGCAAGGATGCCGACACCAGGATGCTGGGCAAGAACTGCATGCGCAGCGAGCTGAAGGCCGTCAAGGGCGACTACGCCTACCTGGCCGTCGTCATCCCGGCCGGCACCACCCAGTTGAAGATCACCGCCTCCGGCGGCACGGGCGACGCCGACCTCTACTACAGCTCGGAGAACTGGGCGACGACCGCGGTCTACACCGACAAGTCCGTCGGGGCGGGCAACGAGCACACTCTGACCGTCAACAACCCGGCGCCGGGTTACCACTTCATCAGCCTCTACGGCACCGAGAAGTTCGACGGCGCCAAGGTCACCACCGAATTCTGATCCCTCCGGCCCCCATGGTATCGGCCGGCCGAGCGATGGTCCCGCTCGGCCGGCCGGTGCCGTCCGTCCCCCGGGCCGCGTCCGTCGGACACGGCCCGAGGCTCACGACAGCCGCAGCGTGCCGCGGTCCGCGCCGTCCGCCAGAATCTCCACGATCAGGTCGAAGAGCGTCGGACCCCGCCCGGCCAGGGCCTCGTCGAGCCGCTTGCCCATCGCGGGCCGGTTGGTGGGATGCGCCCGGCTCAGGATCTGCCGCAGATATCGCGCCGTCTCCGCATGGCCCAGGGCCCGCGCGGAGGAGGCGTGGTCACGCCATTCGAAGACGAAATCGTCGTCGTCGGGCGTGCCCATGCCGCCACCGAGACAGTCCGCGAGAGCGTCGAGGTTGCGGCCGAAATACCCGTCCGGGCCGTTCACCGCCTCGCCGATCACTTTCCAGAACTGCTCCAGGCCGGTGACCCGGGAGCCTTCGATCACATAGGTCACGGTCATGGGTGGAGGGTACAAGTCCGTCTGTGTCCCCGGTCTTTGATCCGCGCCGCAGGTGGGGGGCTACGGCGCGGATCGGTCCGGAGGGGCCGGGCTTCAGCAGCCCTGGTCGATCAGGTCGAAGGTGGCGTAGTGGTCACCGGTGTAGTAATCCTCCTGCGACTGCTCGCCGGTGACGATCCGACGCGCGCCGCGGGTCGGGGAGTTGGGCGTGATGACCGTGTACTCGTGGTAGTAGCCGGTGCTCCGGTCGGGCAGGACGCCTTCCCGGTTCTGGAAGACGGTGCCGTCCTGGGAGTACGGGAACGGGCCGCCCGCATCGATCAGGTCGAGGGTGTCATGTGCCTGGGAGGGCAGTGCCGAGTAACAGATACTGCCCACCGAATCGGTGGACGGGGTCGAGGCGGTGGCCGAGGTGACCGGGCCGCCGACGAGGAGGACGGACAGGAGGGCGGCTGCGCCACCGAGCGTGGTGATCCGTGGGGGGATTCGCATGACCACCATGATGACGCGCGTAGACGCGGTCCCGTCAACGCCAACCGATGTGAATTTTTTGGAAGTTAACCCGGAGGTAGGAAATGTGACGGACAGATGTCCGGTGGCCCGCGGGCCGGTTCCGGTTCTCTGTTCACTTATTGATGAGTCGACAAGCGTGGCGGCCCGTCTGTGGGGCATGCATCCCCGTGAACGTGTTCCGCGAAGGAGTTCGACGAGCGGCGGACACCACGGGAAACCGGGACCACGAGCAGGGGGCGATGAACTGTGCGGGCGGGGGAGACGATGGAGCGTCAGGGAGATGCCGATTCCATGAAGGGCGAGGCCACGCACGAGCCGGGGGCACACGAGCCGGAAGCGCGGGACCGGCAGCCGGTCCGGCTGCATCGCCGGCTGGCCCACACCGATCTGGCGGCCGTGGGCGAAGTCAGATGTGCGTTACGGGAGTTCCTGCGTTACCGGTGGAAGGAGGAGCCGACCCGGGTGGCGGAGCTCCTGCTCAGCGAGCTGGTGACCAACGCGCTGATCCACACCCGGCACGGCGCGGTCGTCACGGTGAGCGTGGCGCCCGCCAAGTTACGCGTGGAAGTGCGCGACTTCGTGTCCGGACTGCCCCTGTCGTACGTACCGAACGCCGACGACGGTACGCACGGCCGGGGGCTGCTCCTGGTGCAGAGTCTCGCGGACGCCTGGGGCGTCGGCGCTCACACGCTGGGCAAGGTCGTCTGGTTCGAGCTGGACGGCGAAAGACTCTGACCGAGCGTCAAAATCCGGCGGAGCGGCGAAATGCCCCGACGGACGTGTCGGGGCAGCGAAAAGCCCTGACGGACCGGGATGGACCGGGCCGTCAGGGCCTTGCCGGCCTCAGCCGAACTGCTGCTCCAGATCTTTCAGTTTCCGCTCCAGCGAATCGAGCCGGGGCAGTGCCTGGGTGTCGTCCTCGGCGGTGAGGTCGACGGTGACCGGATCATCGGGGCTCCGGTCCGAGCTGCCGGTGCTCGGACCCGTCACGGCTTGCAGGGATGGCCGGGGGCGCAGAGGCAGTTGTCCCGGCTCGGATATGGCGGGCTCCACGACGGACTGCGCCGAGCCCGGCGTGGCGGCGAGGGCCTGGACATCCACCTGGGTGCCGCCCCGGCCGACCCGGCGCCACGCCCGGTTCTGCCGGTTCAGCGCCTTGATGTGGGCCCGGTCCAGCTTCTCCTGGTCCTTCCTGCGCAGGCGGTTCTGCTCCTTCTCCCGCCTGTCCTCACGTACCTCGTCGACCGCCTCGTCCAGGGTGCGTACGCCTTCCAGCAGCATCAGCGACCAGGCGCCGAAGGTCTCCCGGGGGGCGCGCAGCCACCGTACGATCCGGATCTGCGGCAGCGGGCGGGGCACCAGGCCCTGCTCGCGCAGCGCGGCCCTGCGGGTCTGCTTCAGCGCCCGGTCGAAGAGCACGGCCGCCGAGAGCGACATCCCCGCGAAGAAGTGCGGGGCGCCCGCGTGGTCGATACCGCGCGGCGCGTGCACCCAGTTGAACCAGGCGGCGGCGCCCGCGAACGTCCACACGAGCAGGCGCGAGCCGAGCGCCGCGTCACCGTGGCTGGCCTCGCGCACCGCCAGTACGGAGCAGAACATGGCCGCCCCGTCGAGGCCGAACGGGACGAGGTACTCCCAGCCCCCGGAGAGGCCGAGGTTCTGCTCGCCGAAGCCGACGAGCCCGTGGAAGGAGAGTGCGGCGGCGACCGCCGCACAGCAGAACAGCAGGACGTACGAGGCGGAGGCGTACATGGCCTCCTTGCGTCTGCGACGCTCCTCGCTGCGTTCCCAGCTGTCGTCGGCCGCGGATGTGTCAGCGGCACGCTTGCCGCGTGCGACCACCGCCACCGCCGCCAGGACTCCCACGAGCAGCACGGCGCCCGGAAGCAGCCAATTCAGCGATATGTCGGTCAGTCTCATGCGCGGTCCCTTGCGTTGCGTAGGGCATTTCGGGCGCCATGATTGCCGAAACCCCATCATGCACAGGGGGGTTTCGGGGCAAGAGAACGCCATTGGGTCGGCACGGCGTACGGATGACGGGGATCCGGTCGAATGACCATACGCGTCCGACGAGTTGCGTTCGAATTGTACTACTCGCGCGGGTGGTGTTGATCAGTGACCGGGCGTCAGCTTCCGTACCCGGTCGGCATCGCAGGTGCGCGGGCACGTGACGCAGGTGTCCTCGGGGCGCAGCGTGTAGAAGAGGCAGCAGCTCGCCCGGTCGCGGGTGGGCAGCGACTCGCCGTTCGGCCCGGTCAGTTCGCGGAAGCCCGCGGAGCCGACGTAGGGCTTCGTGGTGCCCGGCAGCAGCGCCTCCAGCTCCGCCATCGCCCGCCGCTCCTCGCCGAGCAGATGGGCGACGTACCAGAGGCCCTCGACGATCTCGTCCGTCGCCATGCCCCACAGTGCGCGCCTGCCGCGCCGCATCCGCGGTCCGAAGCCGTCGAGCACCGGGCCGATGTGGTCGGCCACCGCCGCGAGCACCTCGGCCCGCAGCGCGGCCTCGTCGGGCACCACCCGGGCGCCCGGCAGCACCGCGGCCGGATCGTCCGGCAGACAGGCGAATTCCTTCACCCGGAGGGTCAGATGGCCCAGCGCCCGCTGGAACGACACATCCCCGACGGGAACCCGGGGCACCCGCCGGTACAGGAACCAGGGCACCGTCACCAGCAGACAGGCGGGCCACGCGTAGCGGTGCAGTCCGAAGCTGGCGACCACGTCGGGGCGGGGCTCCTGCCCGTAGTCCCGGACCACCTGGGCGTGGTCCCAGTCGAGGAAGGCGTCGAGCGCCGGGCCCCCCGCCGCGAGCTCGGCCGCGCCCACCCAGCCGGCACCGCCGGGAGCGGTCTCGTCATCCGTCAGCACCTGGGCACGCAGGCCCGGAAAGACCTCCGCGAGACGCGCGTACGCGTCCGTCACGGCGGACGCCGTGGTGCCGGGGAGCAGGGCGGGGAGTGTCATGCAGGGACCACCGAATCGCGACCGTTTGCAGGTAAGCCTTACCTTACCCGAACGGATCGATGTTTGAACTGCGGCGTCCTGCGCCTATCGTGCACAAGGGGCAGGGCGCACGCGAGCCGCGCCCACGGCAGGCCGAGGAGGTCCGAGTGGAGCTGGGCAGAGCGCGTGAGGCGTACGGAACTGCCGCGCCCGCGACCGCCCCGGCGGTCGTCCGGGTGCCCGAACAGGCACGCGGCGAGCACACCCACGGCGAGCCGCTCGCCCCGCGGCCGGTGGTGCAGCGGCACTCCGTGCGCGGCCAGATCCTGGAGGCGCTGCGCGCCGCCCTGGTCGACGGCCGGCTGGTACCCGGACAGGTCTACTCCGCTCCGGCCCTCGGTGCCCGGTTCGGGGTCTCCGCCACCCCGGTCCGCGAGGCGATGCAGCAGCTGGCCATCGAGGGCGCGGTCGAGGTCGTGCCGAACCGGGGATTCCGGGTCTCCGAGCGTGGTCCGCGCGAGCTTGCCGAGCTGGCCGAGGTGCGGGCCTTGATCGAGGTTCCCGTGATGCTGCGGCTGGCCCGTACCGTCCCGCCCGGCACCTGGTGCTCCCTGCGCCCGCTGGCCGACGCCACGGTGGCCGCCGCGGCCGTCGGTGACCGGGCGAGCTATGCCGAGTCCGACCGGGCCTTCCACGGCGCGGTCCTCGCGCTCTGCGGCAACGAACAGCTGGTGATGGTCGCCGACGAGCTGCACCGCCGCTCCCAGTGGCCGCTGGGGAGCAACCCCGCCACCCGTCGCGCCGACCTCCTCGCCGACGCCGCCGAACACACCGCGCTGCTCGACGCCCTGATCGCCCAGGACCTGCCCGTCGTCCAGTCGCTCGTCCGGGAGCACTTCGCGGGCGCCGAGGGCTGAGCGTCCGGGCCGGCCGGCCCCCGGCCTCAGTTCGCCTCGGCGGTCTCCGCGGGCGGCGGGTCCAGATGCGGGGCCAGCCACGTCGGTACGCCGCCGAGCAGCCGGAACAGCCGGCCCGCCTCTGCGCGCAGCCGGGTCGCCATTTCGGGCTCCGGTTCGGAGTCCGCGAGGGCGATGAGGGCCGGGGCCGTACCGATCAGATAGCCCAGCTCCTCCCTTATCCGCAGGGACTCCGCGAAGCCGTGCCGGGCCTCCGCCAGTTCGCCCTCGCGCAGGGACAGCAGGGCGAGATGGCGCCAGGTGGAGGAGAGCAGCAGCGCGTCGCCCTGGGCGGTGGCGCCGGCGTGGGCCCTGCGGTACGCGGCACGCGCGGCCTGCGGCGAATCGGCGATGTTCTGCGCGATCAGGCCCCGCCGGAAATCCAGCAGCGGGCGGCCCGGCGCGGACGGGGCGAGCAGCGCCGCGGCCCGGCTCAGGGCGACGCTGGCCTCGTCGGCCCGGTCCCGCACCCCCAGGAGTGTCGACGCGTAGGCCAGATGGCCGCGTTCACAGGCGGCCGCGCCGCGTTCGGCGTCGTCGTGGGCCAGTGCCTCCGCGGTGCGCAGGGCGTCCTCGGCGTCGGTCCAGCCCTTTCCGGTGTACAGGCACCGTTCGGTCAGCAGGGCGGTCCGCTGGAGCGCGGCGGCCGGATCGGTGGCGGCGCCGGGTTCGAGCAGCGCGGCGGCGTCCGTCCAGCAGGCGCGTGACCGCAGCCGCCATACCGCTGTCTGGAGCGGCGGATCGTCATCTGCTGTCGTTCCGGAACCAGACATGGCGGTATGCGCCACATTGCCCTCCCCGAGCGCGCCATCGAGCTGTTGGGTCTGGCGGCATCTCAGCACGGATCCGCATGCCGGGCCAGGGGTTCGTCCAATCTCAGGTGAAAGATTTCACAAACGAACGGAGCAGCCAACAGCCGTGACAGGGCCGGGAGATCAGCTCATACGCAGGGCGAGGAAGAAATCGAGCTTGTCCTCCAGCCGCGAAAGGTCACGTCCCGTCAACTGCTCGATTCGTCCGACCCGGTAGCGCAGCGTGTTGACGTGCAGGTGGAGCCGGGCCGCGCAGCGGGTCCACGAACCGTCGCAGTCCAGGAACGTCTCCAGCGTCGGGATCAGCTCCGCGCGGTGGCGCCGGTCGTAGTCGCGCAGCGGATCGAGCAGGCGTGCGGTGAACGCGCGGCGCACGTCGTCCGGCACGAACGGCAGCAGCAGCACGTGCGAGGCCAGCTCGTGGTGCCCGGCGGCGCAGACCCGGCCGGGGCGGGCCGCCGCCACCCGGCGGGCGTGCCGGGCCTCCTCCAGGGCGCCGCGCAGCCCCTCGGGCGAATGGACGGCCGCGCTGACGCCCAGGGTCAGCCGCCCGTCGTCGGCGAGGCCCGCGGAGAGCGGTTCGCGGACGGCGGCCAGCAGCACATCGGCATGGAGCGCCGGGTCCTTGTCCAGCCCCTCGGCGCGCTCGCCGTCCTGGGCCGGTGCGGGCGCGCCCACGGCGGGCAGCGGTACGAGGGCGACGGCCTCCTCGCCCGTGTGGGCGACCGCGATCCGGTCCGCCGAGTCGGGGCCGCTGACCGCGGGGTCGACCAGGATCTCCTCCAGCAGCGCCTGGGCGACCGGGCCGCCCGCGATCCCGGAGCCCGAGGCGCCGGAGCCCGCCGGGGCGCCGCCCGCGGCCCGGCCCTCCACGTCGCCCCAATCGACCCGCGCCACCACGACCTGCCAGTGCGGCGCGCTCCCGAGCCCCGGCAGCAGCACCGGCGCCGCGACGCGCAGCCTGGCGGCGATCTCGGCCGGCGGGGCGCCCGTCTGGACCAGCTCCAGGACCTCCTGGGCGAGCCTGCGGCGTACCGTCCGGGCCGCGTCGCGGCGGTCCCGCTCGACGGCGATCAGCTGGGTGACGCCCTGGAGCAGGTCCAGCCGGGCCGGCGGCCAGTCGCTCGCGTCCGCCTCGACCGCCAGCAGCCAGTCCGAGAGCACCGACTCACGGACGTCGCGGGAGGCCGGAAGGGCGCCGCGGCCGGTGTTCCGGATCGGGAAGAGCGAATACGCGGTGCCGTCGACCGTGGCCCGGTGCGGGGCGCGGCGGCCGGTGCGGGTGGCGGCCAGATGGTGGCCGGCGAGCGCGGCGCCGACCGGGCCGGGCAGTGACGTTTCACCGGCGCCCGCGATCTGCCGGCCGGTGGGGGAGAGCACCCAGGCGTGCAGGTCGAGGTCGGTCCCGAGCAGATCGAGCACCACCTCGGGCCCGCCGCCCGCCGGGCCCGAGGTCATCAGCCTGCGGTGCCGGTCCACGACCGCCGCCAGATCGCCCGCCCGCTCACCGGACACCTGGCGCACGACATGCTCGGTGATCGTTGCGAACGCGACGGTCTCATGGACGGCGAAGAGTGGCAGCCGGTGCCGCGCACAGGCCTCCACCAGATCGGCGGGGATGTCGCCCAGCTCCGCCTCGCCCGCCGCGAGCCCGGCGACACCGGCGCCGGCCAGGATCCGTACGAACGGCTCCGAGTCCGCCGCGTCCCGGCGCCAGGCCAGACCCGTGAGGACCAGCTCGCCCCCCGACAGGTAGCGGCTGGGATCCCGCAGGTCCGTGGTCATCACGCCGCGGACCGAACGGTCCAGCTCGTCCTCGCCGCCGAGCAGCCGCAGGCCCAGCGCGTCGGTCTCCAGCAGTGCGCGCAGCCGCATCTCGTCGCCGCCGATCTCTTTCGTTGGTGCGGGTGAAAACTGGGTATTGCGGTGAGGTCACCGATCCCCGCCATTCGTTCGAATCTACAAGACGAGGAGATCGACCAGCCAACTCCTTCATGGTTTCGGTGACTGCACCGGTTGGACCACGGCTTGTGTACTTGGCCCCACACCGCGTTAACAACACATGAACGACACGGAAGACCAGTCGAGGGCCGGCCGTCCCCAGCCCCAGCGAACGACCCGATTGAGAAGAAGAGAGCCACTCATGGACTTCCTTCGCCCCGCCAGCTGGGAGGAGGCGCTCGCCGCCAAGGCCGAGCACCCGACGGCTGTGCCCATCGCGGGTGGCACCGATGTGATGGTCGAGATCAACTTCGACCACCGGCGGCCCGAATACCTCCTGGACCTGAACCGCATCGGAGAGCTGTCCGAGTGGGAGGTGGGCCAGGAGAGCGTACGGCTCGGCGCCTCCGTCCCGTACAGCCACATCATGGAGCATCTGCGCGCCGAGCTGCCCGGACTGGCGCTCGCCTCGCACACCGTCGCCTCGCCGCAGATCCGCAACCGCGGCGGCGTCGGAGGCAACCTGGGCACCGCCTCGCCCGCCGGGGACGCCCACCCGGCGCTCCTCGCCGCGGGCGCCGAGGTCGAGGCCGAATCCGTGCGCGGCACCAGGATGATCCCGATCGACGCCTTCTACACCGGCGTCAAGCGCAACGCCCTCGCACCGGACGAGCTGATCCGGGCCGTGCACATCAAGAAGGCCGACGGTCCGCAGCAGTACTCCAAGGTCGGCACCCGCAACGCGATGGTCATCGCCGTCTGCGCCTTCGGCCTGGCCCTGCACCCCGAGACCCGCACGGTGCGCACCGGAATCGGATCGGCCGCCCCCACACCCGTACGGGCGAAGGAGGCCGAGGACTTCCTGAACGCCGCACTTGAGGAGGGCGGGTTCTGGGACAGCCGCGCGATCATCACGCCGTCCGTCGCCAAACAGTTCGCCGCGCTCGCCGCAGGCGCCTGCAACCCCATCGACGACGTGCGCGGCACCGCGAGCTACCGCAGGCACGCGGTCGGGATCATGGCCCGCCGCACCCTCGGCTGGACCTGGGAGTCGTACCGCGGCAACGGCCGCAGCACCGAAGGAGCTGCCTGATCATGCGCGTCAATTTCACGGTCAACGGCCGCAGGCACGAGGCGGACGACGTCTGGGAGGGCGAATCCCTCCTCTACGTGCTGCGCGAGCGGATGGGGCTGCCCGGCTCGAAGAACGCCTGCGAGCAGGGCGAGTGCGGCTCCTGCACGGTCCGCCTCGACGGCGTCCCGGTCTGCTCCTGCCTGGTCGCGGCCGGCCAGGTGGAGGGCCGCGAGGTCGTCACGGTGGAGGGCCTCGCGGACTTCGCCGCCCACCGCTCCGAGCAGCACCCCGGCAGCGGCTGCGCCCCCGGCGCGTGCGGCACGGCGCTCGACAGGGCCCGGCGGTGGGAGGCGAAGCCGGCCGGTGAGGACAGCCGGGAAACCGGTGAACTCTCCCCGGTCCAGCAGGCGTTCATCGACGCCGGAGCCGTCCAGTGCGGCTTCTGCACTCCCGGCCTGCTGGTCGCCGCCGACGAGCTGCTGGAGCGCAACCCGGAGCCGTCCGACGCGGACATCCGCGAAGCGCTCTCCGGCAACCTCTGCCGCTGCACCGGCTACGAGAAGATCCTCGACGCGGTCCGCCTCGCGGCCGCCCGCGCGGAAGAAACGGTCTGACGATGGGCGTAACCGGCAACCCCACCAGCATCAACCAGGGCACCCGCACCAAGGGCGGCATCGGCGAGTCCACGCTGCGCCCCGACGGCATCCTCAAGGTCACCGGCGAGTTCGCGTACTCCTCCGACATGTGGCACGAGGACATGCTCTGGGGCCACACCCTGCGCTCCACGGTCGCGCACGCCGAGATCGTCTCCATCGACACCTCGGAGGCGCTCGCCACGTCCGGCGTCTACGCCGTACTCACCTACGACGACCTGCCGAGCACGGTGAAGAACTACGGCCTGGAGATCCAGGACACCCCCGTCCTCGCCCACGGCAAGGTCCGCCACCACGGCGAACCTGTGGCGCTCGTCGCCGCCGACCACCCGGAGACGGCCCGCCGCGCCGCCGCGAAGATCAGGATCGACTACCGCGAACTGCCCGTCATCACCGACGAGGCGTCCGCGACCGCCCCCGACGCGATCCTCGTCCACGAGGGCCGCGACGACCACCACGCGGGGCACGTACCGCACCCCAACATCGTCCACCGCCAGCCCATCGTCCGCGGCGACGCGGCCGCGGCGGCGGCCCACGCCGATGTCGTCGTGAGCGGCGAGTACGTCTTCGGCATGCAGGACCAGGCCTTCCTCGGCCCCGAGTCCGGACTGGCCGTGCCCGCCGAGGACGGCGGCGTCGACCTGTACGTCGCCACCCAGTGGCTCCACTCCGACCTGCGCCAGATCGCCCCGGTCCTGGGCCTGCCCGAGGACAAGGTCCGCATGACGCTCTCCGGCGTCGGCGGGGCCTTCGGCGGCCGCGAGGACCTGTCGATGCAGATCCACGCCTGCCTGCTCGCCCTGCGCACCGGCAAGCCGGTCAAGATCGTCTACAACCGGTTCGAGTCCTTCTTCGGCCATGTCCACCGGCACCCGGCGAAGCTCTGGTACGAGCACGGCGCCACCCGTGACGGCAAGCTGACACATATGAAATGTCGCATTGTGCTGGACGGCGGGGCCTACGCTTCCGCCTCTCCGGCCGTCGTCGGCAACGCCTCCTCGCTCTCCGTCGGCCCCTACGTCATCGACGACGTCGACATCGAGGCCATCGCGCTCTACACCAACAACCCGCCGTGCGGCGCGATGCGCGGCTTCGGCGCGGTACAGGCATGCTTCGCCTACGAGGCGCAGATGGACAAGCTCGCCGCCGAACTGGGCATGGACCCGGTCGAGTTCAGGCAGCTCAACGCCATGGAACAGGGCACCCTGCTGCCGACCGGACAGGTCGTGGATTCGCCCGCCCCGGTCGCCGAACTGCTGCGCCGGGTCAAGGCCAGGCCGCTGCCGCCCGAGCGGCAGTGGGAGGTGGCCGGCGAACAGGCCGACGTACGGGCACTGCCCGGCGGACTGTCCAACACCACCCATGGCGAAGGCGTCGTGCGCGGCATCGGCTACGCGGTCGGTCTCAAGAACGTCGGCTTCTCCGAGGGCTTCGACGACTACTCCACCGCCCGGGTCCGCATGGAGGTCATCGCCGGTGAGCCGGTCGCCACCGTGCACACCGCCATGGCGGAGGTCGGGCAGGGCGGTGTCACCGTGCACGCCCAGATCGCCCGCACCGAACTCGGCGTCGCCCAGGTCACCATCCACCCGGCCGACACCCAGGTCGGCTCGGCCGGCTCCACCTCCGCCTCCCGGCAGACCTACGTCACCGGCGGCGCCGTGAAGCACTCCTGCGAGGCCGTCCGCGAGAAGGTCCTGGAGATCGGCCGACGCAAGTTCGGTACGTACCACCCCGCCTGGGCCACCGCCGATCTGCTCCTGGAGGGCGGCAAGGTCGTCACCGACGGCGGCGAGGTACTGGCCGACCTGGTCGACGTACTGGAGGACGAGGCGGTCGACATCGAGCTGGAGTGGCGCCACCGCCCCACCGAGGCGTTCGATCTGCGCACCGGACAGGGCAACGGCCATGTCCAGTACTCCTTCGCCGCCCACCGCGCGGTCGTGGAGGTCGACACCGAGCTGGGCCTGGTCAAGGTCATCGAACTGGCCTGCGCCCAGGACGTCGGCAAGGCGCTCAATCCGCTCTCCGTCGTCGGCCAGATCCAGGGCGGAACCACCCAGGGCCTGGGCGTCGCCGTCATGGAGGAGATCATCGTCGACCCGAAGACGGCGAAGGTGCGCAACCCGTCCTTCACGGATTATCTGATCCCCACCATCCTCGACACCCCGACCATCCCGGTCGATGTGCTCGAACTCGCCGACGAGCACGCCCCGTACGGGCTCCGTGGCATCGGCGAGGCCCCCACCCTGTCGTCGACCCCGGCCGTCCTCGCGGCGATCCGGAACGCGACGGGTCTGGAGCTCAACCGGACGCCGGTACGCCCCGAGCACCTCACCGGCACCTGAGCCGCGGCTCCGGCCGAACTCTCCGGGCGGTGCGTGCCTCCCAGGAACGTCACACTTCCGTCGCCCGCACCGCCCGGAGTTCCGCAGTACCGCAACAGCGCGACACCGCAACACAGCAGTACAGCAACACAGCAGTGCCGCAACACAGCAGTGCCGCAACACAGCAGTACGGCAACACAGCAGTGCCCGCAGTGCGGGTGACGCCGCACATGCGCCACGTCGCGGCGTCAGTACCACGTGACGCGGCTGGTACCACGTCACACGTCACATTCCACTCTGCATGAACAGTTCGTCTCGGGCCGTCCCCCGGGTCGTGCCGCCAGCGCAGTCATCCCAAATCCCGCATATCGATTCTTCATCGCGGGTGCCCCTGTGAACCTTGGGAGTCAGGCATCATGACCCAGCAGTCAGTGGAGCCCAGGACGAGTGCGGAGGACGCGGGCCCAGGCTCGCGCGTCCCCGCCGGTAGGTCCTGGCTCGACCGGTACTTCCACATCTCCGACCGTGGCTCCACCGTCGCACGCGAAGTGCGCGGCGGCATCACCACCTTCATGGCGATGTGTTACATCCTTCTGCTCAACCCGCTCCTGCTGTCCGGGCCGGACGCGGCGGGCCACCGGCTCAGCCACGCCGGACTGATCACCGCGACCGCCCTGGCCGCGGCCGTCTCCACCCTGCTGATGGGCTTCATCGGCAAGGTGCCCCTCGCCCTCGCCGCGGGACTCTCCGTCTCCGGCGTGCTCGCCACCCAGGTGGCACCCCACATGACCTGGCCGCAGGCCATGGGCATGTGCGTGATGTACGGCGCCGTGATCGTGCTGCTGGTCGTCACCGGGCTGCGCGAGATCATCATGAACGCGATACCGCTGGCCCTGAAGCACGGCATCACCATCGGCATCGGCATGTTCATCGCGCTGATCGGCCTGGTCAACGCCGGCTTCGTCGGCAAGGGCGCCCCCGTCACGCTCGGCACCGGCGGACAGCTCACCGGCTGGCCGGTACTGCTCTTCTGCGTCACCCTGCTGCTCATCTTCATGCTCCAGGCCCGCAATGTGCCCGGCGCGATCCTGATCGGCATCGTCGTCGGCACGGTCCTCGCCGTCATCGTCAACGCGGTCACCGACATCAGCCCCAAGGCGTGGGGCGGCAGCGCCCCCGAGCTGCAGGGCAGCGCGGTCTCGATGCCCGACTTCGGACTCTTCGGCCATGTCGAGTTCGGCGGCTGGGGCGACATCGGCGTGATGACCGTCGGCATGATCGTCTTCACCCTGGTGCTGGCCGGCTTCTTCGACGCGATGGCGACCATCATCGGGGTCGGCACCGAGGCCGGACTCGCCGACAGCAAGGGCCGGATGCCGGGCCTGTCCAAGGCGCTGTTCATCGACGGCGCGGGCGGCGCGATCGGCGGCGTCTCCGGGGCTTCCGGCCAGACCGTCTTCATCGAGTCCGCGACCGGCGTCGGCGAAGGTGCCCGGACCGGCCTGTCCTCCGTCGTCACCGGTGTGCTCTTCGCCGCCGGACTGTTCTTCACCCCGCTCGCCCAGATCGTGCCGGGGCCGATCGCCGCCGCCGCGCTCGTCGTCATCGGCGCGATGATGATGCAGAATGCCCGCCACGTCGACTGGAGCGACCGAGCCGTCGCCGTGCCGGTCTTCCTCACCGTGGCACTGATGCCGTTCACCTACTCGATCACCGCCGGTGTCGGCGCCGGAGTGATCTCCTTCGCCGCGATCAAGGCGGCGCAGGGCAAGTTCCGTGAGGTGGGCGTCTTCATGTGGGTACTGACCGGAGTGTTCGTCGTGTACTTCGCGCTCAGCCCGATCGAGAGCTGGATCGGCGCCAAGTAGTACCGGTCCGCACCGGGCCCCGCCCGCCCCTCCGCACACCCGTAGAAGGAGAAACGCCATGCTGGACATCGCCGAGGAGCTCAACCGGTGGGTCGAGCAGGGACGCGAATTCGCCGTGGCCACCGTCGTGGCGGTCGGCGGCAGCGCGCCCCGGCAGCCCGGAGCCGCGCTCGCCGTCGACCGCGACGGCACGGCGATCGGGTCGGTCTCCGGCGGGTGTGTGGAGGGCGCGGTCTACGAACTGTGCGAGCAGGCGCTGGCCGACGGCGCCGCGGTGCGCGAACGGTTTGGCTACAGCGACGAGGACGCCTTCGCGGTCGGACTGACCTGCGGCGGCGTCATCGACATCCTGGTGACACCGGTCCGTGCGGACGCCCCCGCACGGACGGTGTTCGCCGCCGCGCTCGCCGCCGCCGCCCGGGGGACGGCGGCGGCACTCGCCAGGATCACCGACGGGCCGGCCGGACTCCTCGGCCGCCCCCTGCTCGTCCGCCCCGACGGCTCGTACGAGGGCGGGCTCGGCGGACATCCGGAGCTGGACCGCACCGCGGCGGCCGATGCCCGCGCCATGCTGGACGCCGGCCGCACCGGCCCCGTCACCATCGGCACCGACGGCTCGCGCTGCGGGCAGCCGGTCACCCTGCTCGTCGAATCGAGCGTCCCGCCGCCCCGGATGATCGTCTTCGGGGCCATCGACTTCGCCTCGGCGCTGGTCCGGGCGGGCAAGTTCCTCGGGTACCACGTGACATTGTGCGACGCCCGCCCGGTCTTCGCGACGAAGGCCCGCTTCCCCGAGGCCGACGAACTGGTCGTCGACTGGCCGCACCGCTATCTCGCGGAGACCGAGGTCGACGCGCGCACCGTCCTGTGCGTCCTCACCCACGACGCCAAGTTCGATGTCCCGCTGCTGGAACTGGCGTTGAGGCTGCCGGTCGCCTACGTCGGGGCGATGGGGTCGCGCCGCACGCATCTGGAGCGCAACGACCGGCTGCGCGACGT
The DNA here is from genome assembly GCF_042677325.1 of Streptomyces sp. NPDC127117. Classification (NCBI taxonomy): domain Bacteria; kingdom Bacillati; phylum Actinomycetota; class Actinomycetes; order Kitasatosporales; family Streptomycetaceae; genus Streptomyces; species Streptomyces sp. NPDC127117. Next base: position 13,214 of record NZ_JBHXTM010000048.1, on the reverse strand, counting down.
CGGAGTCACGGAGCTGGAACTGGCCAGGCTGCACTCGCCGATCGGCCTCGACCTCGGAGCGCGCACCCCCGAGGAGACCGCCCTCTCGATCGCCGCGGAAATCGTCGCCGACCGGCGCGGCGGCAGTGGCGTACCGCTCAAGGGCGCGCACACCCCGATCCATCACGAGGCCGGTCAGCCGCCCACCGGAGTGATCACTTCCGTGGCCTGAACCGGCTTCCGGAGCCCGGCCGCTCGGGGCGGGTTCCCGCCACGGCGGTTTCACGCCAGGTGCTAACTCGGCCGTAGCCATGCTTTTGCCGGTAGATCAGCAGCATGACTCCTTCACCTTCCTCCGCCTCCGGCCGGGCGAGATCCGCCCGTACGGGGCGCAGAGCGCTGTTGCTGGCGACCACGGTCGCCCTCATGAGCGGTGCGCTGGTCCCCGCGGCCGGTGCCGCCTCCGTCGCGGGTACGGACGCGCCCCGGCCCGCCGAGCGGCGCGCTCCCTCCGTCCAGGAGTACGACATCACCCTGCTCACGGGCGATGTCGTGCACTACACCGACGGCGCCGGCAATCAGGACACCGTCACCGTGGACCGCCCCGACGGCGCGGTCGGCGGGGTGCACGTCCAGCAGGCCGGTGACGACATCTACGTACTGCCCGACGAGGCCACCGCGCTGCTCGCGGCCGGGAAGCTGGACCGCAGGCTGTTCAATGTCTCCGCGCTCGCGAAGATGGGGTACGACGACAAGCGGTCGGGCGGCATCCCGGTGATCGCCACCTACCCGGCGGGCAAGGGCCGTTCGCTGCCCGCCGCCCCGCGAGGTGCCGAGAAGGTCCGTACCCTCGAAAGCATCCACGGCGCCGCGCTGAAGGCGGACAAGGGCACCGCCCGCACCTTCTGGAACGGCATAACCACCACCCCCGCGGCCCGTTCGCTGGACGGCGGCATCACCAAGCTCTGGCTCGACGGCCGGGCCGAGGCGGCGCTCAAGGACTCCGTGCCGCAGGTCAACGCCCCGCAGGCATGGGCCGAGGGGTACGACGGCAAGGGCTCCAAGGTCGCCGTCCTGGACACCGGCATCGACGCGACGCACCCGGACGTCAAGGACCGCATCCTGGAGACCAGGAGCTTCGTGCCGGGCGAGGAGGTCGTCGACCGCAACGGCCACGGCACCCACGTCGCCTCCACGATCGCGGGCTCCGGCGCGGCCTCCGAGGGCGTCAACAAGGGCGTCGCCCCGGGCGCCGGCCTGATCGTCGGCAAGGTGCTCAGCGACGAGGGCACCGGTGCCGACTCCGGCATCATCGAGGCCATGGAGTGGGCGAAGGCCGAGGGCGCCGACGTCGTCTCCATGAGCCTCGGCTCCAGCATCCCGGACGACGGCTCCGACCCCATGTCCCAGGCGGTCGACGCCCTTTCCGCCGACGGCGGTCCGCTGTTCGTGATCGCCGCGGGCAACGCCTACGGCGCGGGCACCATCGGCTCGCCGGGCTCGGCGCAGAAGGCGCTCACCATCGCCGCCGTCGACAAGCAGGACAACCGCGCGGACTTCTCCTCGATGGGCCCGCTGGTCAGGTCGTACGGACTCAAGCCCGACCTCTCCGCACCGGGCGTGGACATCAACGCGGCCGCCTCGCAGTCCGTCCCGGGCATCGACGGCATGTACCAGTCGATGTCCGGTACGTCGATGGCGACCCCGCATGTCGCGGGCGCGGCGGCGATTCTGAAGCAGCGTCATCCCGACTGGTCGGGTCAGCGGATCAAGGACGCGCTGATGAGCTCGTCCGAGCAACTGGCCCGGTACACCCCGTACGAGCAGGGCACCGGCCGGCTCGATGTGAAGGCGGCGGTCGACACCACGATCGAGGCCACCGGCTCCGTCGCGGTCGCCTCCTACGACTGGCCGCACTCCCCGTCCGACCCGGTCGCCGAGCGGACCATCACGTACCGCAACACGGGTGCGAAGGACGTCACGCTCGACCTGGCGACGGACACGGACGCCGACGCGTACACCCTCTCGGCGAAGCAGCTCACCGTCCCGGCCGGCTCGACCGCCGAGGCCGTGCTCTCGCTGGACCCGTCGAAGGTCGCGAACAACACCCAGTTCTCCGGCCAGGTCATCGCCAAGGACGCGGCGGGCACCACCCTCGCCCACACCGGCTTCGCCCTGAACAAGGAGCAGGAGCTGTACGACCTGAAGCTTCAGCTCCGCGACCGCGGCGGCAAGCCGATGGACGGCGTCGTCGTCCTCGGCGCTCTCGGCGACCCCCAGCTGATGCCGGTCCAGGTGTCGGGCGAGACCACGCTCCGGCTCCCGCCGGGCAACTACGCCGCGTGGACGGCCGCCGACATCGCCGGTGACCGCGCGGACTCCAAGGCCCTCGCCTTCCTCGCGGCCCCCGAGATCATCCTGGACAAGCCGTCCACGGTCACCCTCGACGCCTCCGAGGCCCGCAAGGTGAGCGTGCGGACGCCCGAGGAGACCGAGACCCGGCAGCTGCGGTATGACATGGCACGTACCGCACCGGACGGCACCGTCCAGCGCGACGCGTACCAGATCCCGTTGACGTACGACCAGCTGTGGGCGAGCCCCACCAAGAAGGTCACCCAGGGCAGCTTCTCGTTCCTGACCCGCTGGCGGCAGGGCGAGAAGCTGATCGACCTGACGGCCGGCGGCCGTGATGTCCCGGTGACCGTGCAGGGCGGTTCGCCGGTCGCGGAGAGCGGCACGCGGAAGCTCGCCTCCGTCTTCGCGGGCAACGGCGCCGAGGCCGACTACAAGGGCCTGAACGTCAAGGGCAAGGCGGTCGTCATCCGCCGCAGCGACGCGGTCGCCCCCGCCGACCGGGTGGCCAACGCGGTGGCCGCGGGCGCCGAGGCGCTCTTCGTCGTCAACGACGGCGACGGCGTCGCGATGGAGACGTACGCCCCCTACGGCACCGAGACCGCCGTCCCGGTCGCCTCGGTCCAGCGCCTGGCGGGCGAGAAGCTGATCGAGTCGGCCCGGCACGGTTCGAAGGTGACGATCGAGCAGCGGAAGTTCGCCCGCTACGTGTACGACCTGGTCGACCGCCACGACGGCGTCGTCCCGGACCGCTCGCTGGCGTACGCCCCGTCGGCCCGTCAGCTGGCGAAGGTGAAGAACACCTTCTACGGCCACAAGGGCGTGCTCGGCGGCGGCTACCGCTACGACATCCCGGACTACGGACCGGGGATCGGCTTCGAGGAGTACGAGAAGTTCCCCGGCACCCGCGACGAGTGGGTCACCCCGCTGCCGGGCGCCTCGTTCTGGTACGAGAACCACTCGGTCCTCAACGCCGACGAGTCGGGTTCCGCGCAGGAGATGCGCAGCGGCGAGCTGGACTACACGGCGGGCCGTACCTACCCGGCCGAATGGTTCGCGCCGATCACCCGGCCCCGGCTGGGCACCGGCTACTGGGGTCCGTTCCGGTCGGTGTACAACGACATCCAGTTCAACTTCACCGCATGGACGGACTCGGGCGCGGGCCACTCGGGCTCCATGCCGGAGGACGAGTACGACACCACCACCACGGCCTTCTACCAGGGCGACACCCTGATCAAGAAGGTCGCGGGCCGGGCCGGCTTCGCCTGGGACGTCTCGCCCGAGAAGCTGCCGTACCGCTTCGTCCTCGACTCCGCCCGCGACGGCGACCAGTGGCGGACGTCGACCCGCACCCACACCGAGTGGAACTTCGTCTCGGGTGCCATGGACGAGAACGGCCCGTTCCAGGCCGACATCCCGATGCTCCAGCTGGACTACCGGGTCGACACCGACCTGGCCGGTGACGTCAAGGCCGGCAAGTGGACCGAGGTCGGGCTCTCCTCCGGTACGCAGGAGTGGCTGGACGGTGCGGTGAAGGCCAGCGGGGCGTCGCTGTCGGTCAGCTACGACGACGGGAAGACCTGGGAGGCGGTGCAGCTCCACAAGGACGCGGCCGGTTCCTGGACCGCCCGGTTCAAGACCCCGAGGAAGGCCGGCTCGTTCGTCTCGCTGAAGGCGCACGCCGAGGCTGCCGACGGGCTGGGCGTCGACCAGGAGATCATCCGGGCCTTCGGCCTGAAGTGACCTGCTGAGCTTTGCTCTTGAGGCGGCCGTGCACCCCACGTCGGGGTGTGCGGCCGCCTCTCTTTACTGTTTCTTGATGGACAAAATTTGTCTACTTTGCCCGTATATGGTGGGCGATAAGGGCAGAAAGGGACTTATCGCGGAGCGCCGCAAGTTGCCACGGCGTGGCCGGGAGGCTTATAAGAGGAACGTGGCCAGGGCGCTTCCGGGAATTCCGGGGACTGCCGCCATGGAGGTTTCCCAATGTTTCTCACTCCGTCCGACACGGAGAAATTGCTGCTGAGCGTCGCCGGAATGGTCGCTCGTGACAGGCGGGATCGTGGCGTTCGGCTCAACTACCCCGAGGCCGTCGCGCTGCTCTCCTGCTGGGCCGTGGAACGCGCCCGCGAGGGTGCCCGCGTCAGCGATCTGATGACCGCGGGACGGGCTGTCCTCACCCGCGCTGACGTGCTGGAAGGTGTTCCCGAGATGCTGCATGACGTCCAGGTCGAGGCGACCTTCCCGGACGGGCGCAAGCTCGTCACGATCACCTCGCCGATCCCGTGATCCCGGGTGAGATCCGGACCGGACCCGGCGAACTGAAAATCAATGACACTCGTACTCAATTGCATGTGACCGTGGTGAATGACGGCGACCGCCCCATTCAAATCGGATCGCATCTGCATTTCCCCGACGCGAATCCGGCGCTTTCCTTCGACCGGTTCCTGACCGAAGGATTCCGGCTCGACATTCCTTCCGGTACTTCTCTGCGCTTCGAGCCCGGAGTGGGTGCCGAGGTCACCCTCGTCGAACTGGGAGGCCGCCGGAAGGTGCCCGGCATCGTCGTGCCGGGCACCCGGGCCGCCCGAACGGATGGCATGTGACATGGCACAGATGACCCGCGCCGCCTACGCGTCGCTCTACGGCCCCACCACCGGCGACCGCGTCCGCCTCGCCGACACCGACCTCTGGATCGAGGTCGAGGAGGACCGCTGCTTCGGCGGCGACGAGGCCGTGTTCGGCGGCGGCAAGTCCATCCGCGAATCCATGGCCCAGTCCACCGCCGCACGCGCCGACGGCGCCCTCGACCTCGTCATCACCAATGCCGTCGTCCTCGACCACTGGGGCATCGTCAAGACCGACGTGGGCATCCGGGCCGGCCGCATCGTCGCGCTCGGCCGCTCCGGAAACCCCGACATCAGCGACGGCGTCCACCCCGACCTGGTCATCGGGCCCGGCACCGACGTGGTCTCCGGCGAGGGCCGCATCCTCACCGCCGGAGCCGTCGACACCCACGTCCACTTCCTCATGCCGGAGACCCTGCACGAGGCCCTCGCCACCGGCACCACCACCGTCATCGGCGGCGGCACCGGCGCCACCGAGGGCTCCAAGGCCACCACGGTCACCCCGGGCGCCTGGAACCTCGCGATGATGCACCGGTCCCTGGACCGGGTTCCGCTCAACGTCATGCTCTTCGCCAAGGGCTCCACCGTGGGCGAGGAGGCCCTGCGTGAGGCGGCGCTCGGCGGGGCGGGCGGCTACAAGGTCCACGAGGACTGGGGTGCCACCCCCGCCGCCATCGACGCGGCACTGAAGGCCGCCGACGCCCACGGCCTCCAGGTCGCCCTGCACGCCGACAGCCTCAACGAGGCCGGCTATGTCGAAGGAACCCTCGACGCCATCGCCGGACGCGGCATCCACGTCTTCCACGCCGAGGGCGCGGGCGGCGGTCACGCACCCGACATCATCACCGTCGCCTCCCACCCCAACATCCTTCCGGCGTCCACCAACCCGACGCTGCCGCACACCGTCAACACCGTCGCCGAACACCTCGACATGCTGATGGTCTGCCACCACCTCAACCCACGCGTCCCCGAGGACCTCGCCTTCGCCGAGTCCCGCATCCGCGCCACCACCATCGCCGCCGAGGACGTCCTGCACGACATCGGCGCGCTCTCCATCACCTCCTCCGACGCCCAGGCCATGGGCCGCATCGGCGAGGTCATCTGCCGCACCTGGCAGGTCGCGCACACCATGAAGCAGCGCTTCGGGGACCGCGGCAGCGAGCTGCCCGCCGACAACGAACGCGCCCGCCGCTACGTCGCCAAGTACACGATCTGCCCGGCGGTCGCCCACGGCATCGACCATGTCGTCGGCTCCGTCGAACCGGGCAAGCTCGCCGACCTGGTGCTCTGGGATCCCGCCTTCTTCGGCATCCGCCCCGCCGCCGTCATCAAGGGCGGCATGGTGGTGTACGCGCCGCTCGGCGACGCCAACGCCGCGATCCCCACCACCCAGCCCGTCCTGCTGCGCCCCACCGCCGCCGCCGAGGCCGCCCCGCACCTCTCGGTCAGCTTCGTCTCCCCGGCGGCCCTGGACGACGGACTGGCCGAACGGCTCGGCCTGGTACGGGAGTTGGTCGCCGTACGCCCCACTCGCCACCTCACCAAGGCGGACCTGCCGAACAACACGGCGCTCCCGGACATCGACGTCGACCCGGAGACCTTCGCCATCCGGATCGACGGAGAGCTCGTGGAGCCCGCGCCCGCCACCGAACTGCCGCTGGCCCAGCGGTACTCCATGTTCTGATGACGGGCCTGGCACACCTGCTGCTCGGCGACGGACGGCTCCCGGTCGGCGCGTACACCTACAGCGCCGGACTCGAACCGGCCGTCGCGGCGGGCCTCACCCGGGACCGGATCCCCGCCCTGCTGCGGGCCCGGCTCCACACCGCGGCCGTCACCGAGGCAGCCGCCGCGGTACTCGCCCTGCGGGCCGCCGGGCAGGACCCGGTGGACTACGGCCCCGTACAACAGGCCCTCGCCGCCCGGACCCCGGCCGCGCCCCTGCGCGAGGCATCGGCGACGCTCGGCCGCGGTGTGCGGCGCCTGGCCCGCAGGCTGGATCCCGGACACCCGGCGGTCACCGCCCTGGCCGGGATCAGCCCCCGTCCGCTGCGGCCGGTGGCACTCGGCGCGCTCGGGGCCGTCATGAAGGTGACGGAGGAGGAGCTGGCGCGGGGCGTCGTCTACGACGAACTGCAGACCATCACCTCCGCGGCGCTCAAGCTGCTGCCCGGCGACCCGCTGGACTCGGTCGCCTGGATCCTCGACGCCGAGCCGCACGCGGCGGCCGCGGTGGCCGAGGCCCTCGCCGTACGGACCCCGGCCGGGCTGCCCGCCCGTACACCCCCGCTCACCGAACAGTGGGCGCTCGAACACGCACAACGAGAACGGAGACTCTTCCTTGCCTGACCAGCACCTCGGCACCACGCCCGACCAGCACATCGACCACAACACCCCGCACCCTCCGCACGACCACCCGCGTCGCGCCCTGCGCCTCGGTGTGGCCGGCCCCGTCGGCACCGGCAAGAGCTCGATCCTCGCCACCCTCTGCCGTGAGCTGGCCGGTGAACTCGCCATGGCCGTCGTCACCAACGACATCTACACCGACGAGGACGCCCGGTTCCTGCGCTCGGCCGGGGTTCTGCCCACCGAGCGCATCCGGGCCGTCGAGACCGGCGCCTGCCCGCACACCGCGATCCGGGACGACGTCAGTGCCAACCTCGACGCGGTCGAGGACCTGGAGGAGGCGTACGGACCGCTCGATCTGGTGCTCGTCGAGAGCGGCGGCGACAACCTCACCGCCACCTTCAGCCCGGCCCTCGCCGACGCCCAGCTCTTCTGCATCGACGTCGCGGGCGGCGGCGATGTCGCCCGCAAGGGCGGCCCCGGCATCACCGGCGCCGACCTCCTGATCATCAACAAGACCGACCTCGCGCCCCACGTGGAGGTCGACGTACCGGCGATGGTCGCCGACGCGTCGCGGGCCCGCGACGGCCTGCCGGTCCTCGCGCTCTCCAAGCACGACCCGGCGTCGGTGGCCGAACTCGCGGACTGGGTACGGGAGTTGCTGATACGCCACCGTTCCGGAACCCATGTCCCCACCGACCCGGGCCCGATGGCTCCGCACAGCCACGGCCACGACCACTCGTGACGTCCACAACTGCCGATCCCGCCGCCGACCCCAACGGCTCCACGGTCGTCGCCGTGGAACGCGACGGCTCGGGCCGCCACATCGCCCGCGAACTGCGCCCGGGTGCCTTCCTCGCCCCCCGGCCCCTGCTGCCGTCCCCCGACCGGCTGCGGATCGCTCTGGTCGGCACCCGGGCGGGCCTGCTCGCGGGAGACGATCTGCTGCTGGACATCTCGGTCGGCCCCGGCGCCCGGCTGGAGCTGGTCGAACCGTCCGGCCTGGTCGCGTACGACCATCGCGGCGGCACGTCGAGCTGGCGGGCCCGGATCGACATCGCGGAGGGCGGCGAACTGCGCTGGGACGCACGGCCGTTCGTGGTCTCGACCGGTGCCGTGGTCGAGCGCTCGATGACGGTCGCACTGGCGGCCGGGGCACGGATGCTGTGGCGCGACACCCTGGTCCTGGGACGCTCCGGCGAGCGGGGCGGCGGTGTCCGGGCGATCACGCACGCCACCTACGACGGCGGCGAGCTGCTGGTCGAGGACCTGGACCTCATGGACCCGGACATGCGGGAACTCCCCGGAATCCTGGGCCCCAACCGCATCATCGGCTCCGTCACCGCACTCGGCACCGACCCGGGCGGCCGGCCGCACCCGTACCGCACGGACCTGGCGGGGCCGGGGGCACAGGTACGGCTGCTGGACACGGTGGCACCGGCGATCGAGGCGGAACTGGCCGCCGTGTGGGAGGACTGGAGCACACCGGGCGAACCCGGTGTGCCCGTCTCCACGGTCAAGAACGGCTGACCGCGCCGCGCGTCACAACCGCCGCACACAACAGGGCGGGTACCGCCGCGACCGCGAAGCAGACGGCCGGCGGCAGGCGGTCCACCAGCAGACCCACCACCGCGGCGCCCACCGACGACCCGGCGTTGACCGCCGTGTTCACCCAGGCACCCGCCCGGGTACGGCTGCCCGCGCCCACCGACTCATCCGCGATGAGATACGCGGTGGTCAGCGCGGGCGCGATGAACAGCCCGGCCACCGCGGCGAGGGCGGCCAGCACGTACACACCGGGCGACAGCCCCGCCCCGACCACGGCGGCGCCCAGACCGGCGGCCAGCAGCGGCAGCCTGACCCGGTTCGACGCCCGCCAGGAGACGGCGCCGTAGGCGATCCCCCCGACCGCGCTTCCGGCCGACAGCGCGGCGAGCACCCACGACACCGCTCCCGTGCCCCGGTGATGCTGCTCGGTGAACGCAACCACGAGCAGGTCCAGGCCCCCGAGGCACAACCCCACGGCCGCCGTCACCATCACCGCGTGCCGCAGCCCGACGATGGAGAGCAGCCGCTGCCCGGCCGGCGCGTCATCCCGTCCGGCCGCCCTGCCGTCCGACGGCGCGGCGTCCGTACCGCGTACCGCCGGCGAGGACACCAGCGCCATCGTGCCCACGAGGATCAGCGCGGCGCTGACCGCGATCCCGGCCGCGGGCGGGGCGAACCTCACCACCACCCCCACCAGCAACGGACCGCTGACGAAGAGGAGTTCCTCGGCGACACCGTCCAGGCTGTAGGCGCGCCGCAACAGCTCCCGGTCGGCGACGAGACCGCTCCACAGGGTCCGCATCACCGGCCCCAGCGGCGGTGTGAAGGCTCCCGCGGCGCAGACCAACGCCCCGAGCAGGAACGCCGAGGCCCCCGGCCGCCAGGTGGCGTACGCGAGGGCGGCGAGCAGTGCCGCGTAGATCCCGGCCATCGGCGGCAGGACCCGGCGCGGCCCGTGCCGGTCGATCAGCGCGGCACGGCTGGGGGAGAGGAAGACACTGGTCGCCCCGTAGAGCGCCATGACGGCACCGGCGACGGAGTACGAGCCGGTGCTCGCGTTCACCGCCAGCATCAGCGAGAGCGAGACCATCCCGTACGACAGCCGCCCCAGCAGAGCGGCACCGAAGGTGCGGGCGGCGTGAGGGGTACGCAGGACGGCGGCGTACGAAGGCGTGCGCGAAGACACGGGTGATGGGGAAAGCATCGACATGTTCCTCGTGAGGGCAGCGCGGCAGAGGGCGCTGCGGGTATGCGGGGACACCGAAGTGCCGCACCCGGCGGAATCAGGGGTGCGGTCAGTACGGGGTCCTACGCACGGGAGAGGAACATGGTGGCCAAGGTATCAGGGCGAAAGGCCCGGGTGGAGGGGGAGTTCGGCGGTCGCATCCGCCGGAAAGCGGTGTGAGGTGTGACATCGCCTCGGGTAGCGTCGAGGTCCATGTCGCTCTCCTCGTACCCCTCCCGTATGCGCCCGGACTTCGAAGCGGACGAGCGGGCCCAGCTCGTCGGCTGGCTCGACACGCAGCGCGCGACCGCCCGCTGGAAGTGCGAGGAGCTGTCGGAGGCGGACGCGCACCGCGCCGTTCTGCCGTCCTCGCCGCTCATGACGATGGCGGGTGTCATGTCACACCTCCGCTGGGCCGAGCATCTCTGGTTCGAGGTCGTCCTGCTGGGCCGGCCGGCCGTGGGGCCGGTGTTCGACGGGCCGGAGGACGCCGACATGAGGGTCGAGGGCGTTCCGCTCGCGAAGCTCCTCGACGACTACGACCGGCAGGTCTCGGTATCGAACGAGATCTTCGAGGGGCGGTCGCTCGACGACGTGGGCCGGCACCCGGACTTCGAGGCGTCGGGCGCGAGCCTGCGCTGGATCATGTTCCACATGATCGAGGAGACCGCCCGGCACGCGGGCCACCTGGACGCCATCAGGGAACTCCTGGACGGCCGGACCGGCCACTACTGATCCGCTCCGCCGTCCTGCCGCGCCCGCGCCGGTCTCGCGGCCCGCCGCCCGCGTCAGCCGGTGATGCCGGTGTTGGCCGCCAGGATCTGTCCGGCGGCGCGCCGGAGCCCGGGGAGGAAGCCGATGACCTGCTCGCCCCGGCGGAGGAGGTCGTCGGTCGATGTGATGCCGAGATCGGCGACCGCCTCCAGGAAGGACGGGAGGCGTGCCAGGTGGAGTTCGGGGGCGTCCGCGGCCAGTACGGTGTGACATCGCGCGAAGGTCGCGATGATCCAGAACACCGCTTCGCGATGGTCGCCCCGCTCGATGAGATACCGGCTGCCGTCGATCGCGACCGGCCGGGCCCCGGCGGTGATGTCGCCGCTGAAGAAGAACGGCGTACGGGCGACCTCCGCCGCGGCGTCGAAGGTGCGGGCCAGCTCGTCCAGGTGGTGCCCCGTCCTGGCGGCCGACAGCCGTGCGCACCCCAGGAGCGACAGCAGCTCCGGGTACAGATGTGCCTGTCCGTACGCGTCGAGGACTTCGCGGGCCGCCGGGTAGCGGAGCCGGATCGTGGGGTTGCGCAGCGCGGCGACCAGCAGGACATGGGTGGTGACCCCGGTGGGGAACAGCCAGGACATCACCTGTTCGTGGAAGGGCGCGGCGGTGTCGAAGGCGGCGAGGCGGGTCTCGATCCGGCGTTCGGCGTCCCGGCACCTGCGGCGCACCCAGGGCCGCTCGGCGAACCGGCGCGACACGTCCGCCCGCAGCTCGCGCAGCCGGCCCGTGGGGTCATCGACGACCGTGTCCCGGCGGAAGCTGCCCGCCAGGTGGTACGAGGAGAGCACCTCGTCCGCCGAGGCGAGCTCGTCCCACGGCAGAAGGCTGACCTCCAGCAGCGCCTCCCGGAAGCGGAGCTTGCCGGGCTTGACGGGCGGGGCGGGGTCGGCGGTGACGACCACGATGTCCACATCCGAGTACGGGGAGAGTTCGGCGTCGTCCGGCAGGCCCACCGTGGAGCCGCTGAAGAAGGCGCCACGGAAACCGGGATCGGGCCGGGCGTGCTCGGTGACCCACTGCACCGCGGCCGACCGGGCCGTACCGACTCTCACTCGGAACCTCTTCTCTTCGGGGCACCACCGTACGCCGAGCCCGGCGCGGACCGCGCCCGCGAAGCGTGTCACTCGTTGCCGGGCGCGCGGCCGGGGCGTCAACTGTTCTGGTGCCGGGCAACCGTGTGGCGCGACGCCTCCGGCGGAAGAGGAGCATGATGAGGAAGATCATCCTGATGATGTCGGTGTCCCTCGACGGCTTCATGGAGGGGCCGGACCGCGAGATCGACTGGCACCTGGTCGACGACGAACTGCACCGTCACTTCAATGACGAGCTCAGGACCATGGGCGGCTTCCTGGACGGCCGGGTGACCCATCAGCTCATGGCGGACCACTGGCCGACCGCCGACTCCGATCCGGCGGTCACCGGCCCCGAGGCGGAGTTCGCCGGTATCTGGCGGGACATGCCCAAGATCGTGTTCTCCCGGACCCTGGAGCGGGCGGACTGGAACACCACGATCAGGCGGGAGGTCGACGCGCAGGAGATCAGGGCCCTGAAGGCGCGGCCCGGCGGGGACCTGTGTCTCGGGGGCGCCGATCTCGCCGAGACCTTCATGCGGCACGACCTGATCGACGAGTACCGCATCTACGTCCATCCGGTCCTCATCGGCCGGGGCAAACCCCTGTTTCAGGGCTCGGCGAACCGAACCGCACTCCGTCTGGCGGAGACCCGGGAGTTCGGCAACGGGGTCGTGCTGCTCCGCTACGACCGCCGCGCGGTTGCTCCAGCGGAATGAACTCGCCGGGCCGTGCCGGGGTGCGACCGGTGCTGTGCCGGGGCGGCCGGGGATCTCTCCCCGTATAACGGCCGCACCATAGCGGGATCTCACGAAAGGACCGGCGATGACGCTCAGTGTCGAGGACCGTCTGGACATCTCCGAACTGCTCGCCCTGCACGGGCACTTGGTCGACAACGGCGAACTGGACAGGCTGGACGAGCTGTTCACCGACGACATCGTCTACGAGACCTCGAACCTCGGGCACGGAGAGCTGCGCGGACTGGCCGCCTTCCGGGACATGGCGCGGACGCGTGCGGGCAAGCCGGGCGCGCCCATCGGCCACCACGTCAGCAACATCGTCCTCACCGAGGCCGGGGACGGCCGGGTCCACGCGCGGTCCAAGGGGATCGGTGTCGGCCCGGACGGCGAGTGCGGAAGCGTGACCTACGAGGATGTGATCGTCCGCGGCGAGCAGGGGTGGCGCATCTGCCGGCGCAGGATCACCCTGCACTTCACACCCGCCGGCGCACCGGACACCGAGGGGGCCGGCAAGTGACGGCCGCGGCCGGCGGCGCCCCCCGGACGGGCAGGG
>NZ_JBHXTM010000047.1:0-65509 GCF_042677325.1 Streptomyces sp. NPDC127117 | reverse complement strand
GCGGGTTGGTCCGGGCGCGGGGTCCCCCGGGGCCGCGCGGGGGCCCGGGGGCGGCCCCCCCCCCGCGGCGTGCAGGCCCGGTGGGGCGCTCCCGGTCCCGGTATGCGCCCCTCCTCGCCCATTCGTACGGAACGCTACGCGCCCCGCAGCACCGCGCCCGTCCGCTCGGCGGCCAGGGCCACCGCCGCGTCACGCGCGGCCGAAGCCTCGTCCACCGTCAGCGTGCGGTCCGCCGCGCGGAAGCGCAGCGCGTACGCCAGGGACTTGCGGCCCGCACCGATCTGCTCACCGGTGAAGACGTCGAACAGCCGCACCGATTCGAGGAGTTCGCCCGCGCCCTCGCGCAGCGCCCGCTCCACGTCGGCGGCCGGGACGTTCTCCGCGACGATCAGCGCGACGTCCTGGGTCGCCACCGGGAAGGTGGAGATCCGGGGCGCCTGGAGCGCACCGTCGACGGCCTGCTCCAGGACGTCGAGCTCGACCTCCATGGCGCAGGTGCGCTCGGGCAGGTGCAGCTCCTTGACTACCCGCGGGTGCAGCTCACCGGCGTGACCGAACAGGGTCTCCTCGCCGTTCACCGTGACGTACAGCGCGGCGCAGCGGCCCGGGTGCCACGGCGCGTGCCGGTCGCTGCGCACGGTCACCTCGACGCCCGCCTCGTGGGCGATCGTGCGGGCGGCCTCGATGGCGTCCGCCCAGTCGGCCGGGCGGCCCTTGCCCCACCAGCCGGCCTGCTCGCGGGCGCCCGCGAGGACGACCGCGGCGCGGCGCGGCTGACGCGGCAGCGTGGCGTCGAGCCCGGCGATCTCCTCGTCGGTGGGCCGGCGGTCGACGGGCAGCCGTACGGCCTTGGTCTCGTTGCCGGTCGGCCGGAAGACCAGGCCGGTCTCGAAGAGCGCGAGGTCGTGGCTGCCGCGGCCGTCGTTGCGCCGCAGTGCGCCGAGCAGGCCCGGCAGCAGCGTGGTGCGCAGCGCCGGCTCCTCGTCGGAGAGCGGGTTGACGAGCTTGACGGTACGGCGGCGTGCGTCGTCGGCGTCGAACCCGAGCTGGTCGAGGACGGCGTCGCCGATGAACGGGTAGTTCAGCGCCTCGACGTAGCCGGCTCCGGCGAGCGCCCGGCCGACCCTGCGGTACAGCCGCTGGCGGTCGGTGAGCCCGCGGCCGGACGGCGGCGTCGGGAGGGTGGACGGGAGGTTCTCGTAACCCTCCAGCCGGATGACCTCTTCGGCGAGGTCGTTCGGCTCGCCGAGGTCGGGGCGCCAGGACGGCACGGTGACGATCAGCTCGTCCTGCCCGTAGACGTCGCAGCCGACCTCCTGGAGGCGGCGTACGACGGTCTCGCGGCCGTAGTCGACGCCGGCCACCTTGTCGGGGTGGTTCGCGGGCATCGCGATGGTGCGGGGCGCGGACGGCGTGCTGACCTCGGTGACCCCGGCCTCGGCGGTGCCGCCGGCGAGCAGCACCAGCAGGTCGACGGTGCGCTGCGCGGCGGCAGCGGCGGCCTGCGGATCGGATCCGCGCTCGAAGCGCTTGGACGCCTCGGAGGACAGCTTGTGACGGCGCGCGGTCCGGGCGATCGAGATCGCGTCGAAGTGCGCGGCCTCGATGACGACCTCGGTGCTGCGGTGCTCGCCGTCCTGGACGTCCGCGATCTCGGTGTTGGCACCGCCCATGACGCCCGCGAGGCCGATCGGCCCGCGGTTGTCCGTGATGACCAGGTCCTCGGCGTCCAGGACGCGGGCCGTGCCGTCGAGGGTGGTGAGCTTCTCGCCCTGCTGGGCGCGGCGCACCCCGATCGGCCCGTCGATACGGGTGCGGTCGTAGGCGTGCAGCGGCTGGCCGAGCTCCAGCATCACGTAGTTGGTGATGTCGACGGCGAGCGAGATCGGGCGCATCCCGGCCTTCTGCAGCCGACGCTGGAGCCAGATCGGGGAGCGGGCCTCGGGCTGGAGGCCGACGACGGTGCGCGCGGTGAACTTGTCGCAGCCGATCGGGTCGGCGACCTTGACCGGGTAGCCGTACGCGTTCGGCGCGGGCACGTCCAGCAGCGCCGGGTCGCGCAGCGGCAGCCCGTACGCGATGGCGGTCTCGCGGGCGACGCCACGCATGGAGAGGCAGTAGCCCCGGTCCGGCGTGACGGCGATGTCCAGGACCTCGTCGACGAGCTGGAGCAGCTCGATCGCGTCGGTGCCGACCTCGTGCTCCGGCGGCAGCACGATGATGCCGTGCGTGCCGTCGTCGCCCATGCCGAGCTCGTCGGTGGAGCAGATCATGCCGTGCGAGGTCTTGCCGTACGTCTTGCGGGCGGCGATCGCGAAGTCACCGGGCAGCACGGCGCCGGGGAGGACCACGACGACCTTGTCGCCGACGGAGAAGTTACGGGCACCGCAGACGATCTCCTGCGGCTCGCCGGTGCCGTTGGCGCTGCCGACGTCGACCGTGCAGAAGCGGATGGGCTTCTTGAAGCCCTCCAGCTCCTCGATGGTCAGTACCTGTCCGACGACCAGCGGGCCCTTGAGGCCGGCGCCGATCTGCTCGACGGTCTCGACCTCCAGACCCACGGCGACGAGCTTGGCCTGTACGTCACGGCCGGTCTCCGTCGCCGGCAGGTCGACGTACTCCCGCAGCCAGGAAAGCGGGACGCGCATCAGATCTCCATCCCGAACGGCCGGGTGAACCGGACGTCACCCTCGACCATGTCTCGCATGTCTTCTACGTTGTGGCGGAACATCAGCATCCGTTCGATGCCGAACCCGAAGGCGAATCCGCTGTACTTCTGGGGGTCGACGCCGCAGGCGGTGAGCACCTTGGGGTTGACCATGCCGCAGCCGCCGAGCTCGATCCAGCCCTCGCTGCCGCAGGTGCGGCAGGGGCGGTCCGGGTTGCCGACGGACGCGCCGCGGCAGACGTAGCAGACCATGTCCATCTCGGCGGACGGCTCGGTGAACGGGAAGAAGTTCGGCCGCAGCCGGGTCTTCATGTCCGGGCCGAAGAGCGCCTGGACCATGTGGTCGAGGGTGCCCTTGAGGTCGGCCATGGTGAGGCCCTCGTCGACGGCCAGCAGCTCGATCTGGTGGAAGACCGGGGTGTGCGTCGCGTCGAGCTCGTCGGTGCGGTAGACGCGGCCGGGGCAGACGACGTAGACCGGGGGCTCCCGGTCGAGCAGGGAGCGGGCCTGGACCGGCGAGGTGTGGGTGCGCAGCACGACCCCGGACTCGTCGTTCCTGGCGCCGTCGGGGCCCTGGACGAAGAAGGTGTCCTGCATCTGCCGGGCCGGGTGGTCGGGCACGAAGTTCAGGGCGTCGAAGTTGAACCACTCCGCCTCGGCCTCGGGGCCCTCGGCGACCTCGTAGCCCATGGCCACGAAGACGTCCGCGACGCGCTCCATGATGGTCGTCAGCGGGTGGCGGGCGCCGGCCGGGGTGCGGTCGTAGGGCAGCGTGACATCCACCGCCTCCTCGACCAGCACGCGGGCGTCCCGCTCGGCCTCCAGCTCCGCCTGACGGGCGGCGAGGGCCTTGGAGACGGCGCCGCGGGCCTGGCCCACGCGCTTGCCCGCCTCGGCCTTGGCCTGCGGCGGCAGTGCGCCGATCTCGCGGTTGGCGAGCGACAGCGGCGAGGTACCCCCGGTGTGCGCGGTCTTCGCCTGGGCGAGCGCGTCGAGGTCACCGGCGGCGGCGAAGGCGGCGAACGCCTCGTCCCGCATGCGCTCGATCTCTTCCGGTTTCAGTGCCTCGACCTCGACTGGGTCGTACGACTTGTTCGGTGCCGACATCTCTTCCCGTGCTTCCGATTGGCTGATACTGCGCTTACCGGGGAAGACCCCGGACCCCCATGGCCCCGATCGACGACTGGAGGACGCAAAGGTGCCAAAGGTCGAGTCTAAGGGCCACAGGATGTGTGGGAGGCCCGTGGGCCGCTCAGACCAGGTAGGCCGGCGTGCTCACGGGCAGGATAAATCGGAACTCCGCGCCGCCGCCGGGGCCGCGGCCGACCGTGATCGTGCCGCCGTGCGCCTCGACGATGCCCTTGACGATGTAGAGGCCCAGGCCCGTACCGCCGCGCTTGCTTCCCCGCCAGAAGCGGGTGAAGACACGGCCCATCGACTCCTCGGGGATGCCGGGGCCTTCGTCGCTCACGGTGACCGCCGTTCCCTTCTCGTCGCTCGTGGGTGCGGGTGCGACTTCAATGGTGACGGTTCCCTCACCGTGGCGCACCGCGTTTTCCAGCAGGTTGCCGAGCACCTGGTCGACCTTGTCCGGGTCGGCCCAGACCGCGGGCAGCGGCTGACAGGTGCGGACGAGGAAGCGGTCGGGGTCCTGGCCGGTCGCGGTGAGGGCCTGGACGTGCCGTTCGACGGCGGCGGAGAGGTCCACGGGCTGGCGCCGCAGCTCCAGGCGTCCGGAGTCGATCCGGGAGATGTCGAGCAGCTCGGCGATGAGCCGGGTGACGCGGCCGGCGTCGGCGTCGACCGTCTCCAGCATCAGGCGCTTCTGGTCGTCGGTGAACCGCTCCCACTTGGCCAGGAGCGTCGCGGTGAAGCCCTTGACGGAGGTCAGCGGGGAGCGCAGCTCATGGGCGACGGTGGCGATCAGCTCGGCGTGGCTGCGTTCGTTGCGGCGGCGGGCCTCGGTGCCGCGCAGCGAGACCACCACCCGGCGCACCGGCCCGGTCGGGTGCTCGCGCACGTAGCGGGCGGAGACCAGGACCTCCCGGCCACCGGGCAGCAGCAGGTTGCGCTCCGGCTGGCCGACCCTGGTGGCGAGGCCGCCGTAGGGGTCGGTCAGCTCCCACCAGCGGTGGCCCTTGAGGTCCTCCAGCGGCAGTACGTGCTCCAGGGAACGGCCTAAGGCGGCGGCCCGGGGCACCGCGGTGATCCGGGTGGCCGCGGCGTTGAAGCAGATGATCCGGCCGGTCTCGTCGGCGACGGCCAGTCCGTCGGGCAGGTCGTCGGGATCGATCGCCATGTCGAAGACTCCGGGCTCCGGATTCTCGGCCGCGTCGCCCGCCTCGCCGGCGGGTTCGCAGGCACGCACGACGGCCGTATGTGTCTCGCGCGGCCTGCTCATGCCGACAGCCATATCCCGTACCCCACCTCTCGAACCGGTGCAGTGGGCCCCCGAGTTCGCCACCCTACTAGTCGGCGGTGACCCGGCGACACCCTGCGATGTCACCGCGGGCGCTGGGCCCTCGCGGAGGCGTACAGGCATACGGCTGCCGCCGTCGCGAGGTTGAGGCTCTCCGCCTTGCCGTGGATGGGTACCCGCACCACGGCGTCGGCCAGTGCCCGGGTCTCCTCCGGCAGGCCCCAGGCCTCGTTGCCGAACACCCAGGCGGTCGGCCCGCCCATGGTGCCCGCGTCGAGTTCGTCGTCGAGGTCGTCGTCGCCCGCGCCGTCGGCGGCGAGAATCCGTACGCCGGCCGCCCTCAGTCCCTGCACGGCCTGCTCGACCGGGACGCCCACCGCGACCGGCAGGTGGAAGAGCGAACCGACCGAGGCCCGGACCGACTTGGGGTTGTAGAGGTCCACCGACGCGTCGGTGAGCACGACGGCGTCGGCGCCCGCCGCGTCGGCGCAGCGCAGCACCGTCCCGGCGTTCCCGGGGTCGCGTACGTGGGCGAGGACGGCGACGAGTTTCGGCTTCGCCGCGAGGATCGCGTCGAACGGGGAGTCGAGGAAGCGGCAGACGCCGATCAGGCCCTGCGGAGTGACGGTCTGCGACACATCGGCGAGGACCTCGCTGTCGGCGAGATGCACCCGGGCGCCTGCCGCGTGGGCTGCGGCGACGATGTCGGCGTACCGCTCGGCCGCCTCCACGGTGGCGAACAGCTCGATCAGGGTCGGTTCGCCGTCGCTGCCGCGGTGCTCGGCGGCCTCGCGCACGGCCTGCGGCCCCTCGGCGATGAACCTGCGCTCCTTGCCGCGGAAGTTGCGCCTGGCCAGCCGCCGGGCGGCGGCGACGCGCGGCGATCGCGGGGAGATCAGTTCGGGGGTGCCCATGGTCGGCGGCGAGCCTCTCTGCGTACGGAGGTGGCGGACGTACGGAACGTGTCGTGCAACGCACCGGACCCGCAGACGGCGAGCGCCTGCGGGTCCGGAACGGAAGACAGTGCGACCTGGATCAGGCGGCCTTCGGGGCGTTGACGTCGCTCGGGAGGGCCTTCTGGGCAACCTCGACGAGGGCGGCGAACGCGTTGCTGTCGTTGACAGCGAGCTCGGCCAGGATCTTGCGGTCCACCTCGATGTTGGCGGCCTTCAGACCCTGGATGAGGCGGTTGTACGTCATGCCGTTCTGGCGGGCAGCGGCGTTGATGCGCTGGATCCACAGCTGACGGAAGTCGCCCTTGCGCTTCTTGCGGTCGTTGTAGTTGTAGACGAGGGAGTGGGTGACCTGCTCCTTCGCCTTGCGGTACAGGCGGGAGCGCTGGCCGCGGTAGCCGCTGGCCTGCTCGAGGATTGCCCGGCGCTTCTTGTGAGCGTTTACTGCCCGCTTGACGCGTGCCACTTTTTAACTCCTTGTAGCGGGGCCGTGGTTGGACTCACACGGCCCGGAAACGAATTGGTCCCGGTCTCGAATTCGCCGCCCGCGGATCGACCGCGGGCCGCGGACTCACTTGCCGAGAAGCTTCTTGATCTTCTTGGCGTCGGACGGAGCCACTACGACCGTGCCGGTCAGCGAGCGGGTCTTCTTGGACGACTTGTGCTCAAGAAGGTGGCGCTTGCCGGCGCGCTCACGGAGCACCTTGCCGGAGCCGGTGATCTTGAAGCGCTTGCTGGCACCGCTGTGCGTCTTGTTCTTCGGCATCGCGCCGTTCTCTCCTCGTCAGTGGCGCCCCTCGCGGTGCGGGCACCGGGCAGCAGGGGCGTCAGATCTTGGTGGGAATTCCGGGGTGACCCGGGGCCGCCTGGATGGCGGCCCCCTGCGGTCAGGCCTCGGAAGGTGTCTCGGCCGGAGCCTCGGGCTGCGCTTCGGCAGCCTCGTCCGCGGCCTCGGCGTCAGGGGTGGAACCCTGGCGCCCCGCCTTGCGGGCGGCCTGAGCCTCACGGGCCTCGGCCATGGCTTCGGTCTTCTTCTTGTGCGGGCCCAGAACCATGATCATGTTCCGGCCGTCCTGCTTCGGGTTGGACTCGATGAAGCCGAGTTCCTCCACGTCCGAAGCCAGACGCTGGAGCAGTCGGAAGCCCAGCTCGGGGCGGGACTGCTCACGACCACGGAACATGATCGTGATCTTGACCTTGTCGCCCTGCTTGAGGAACCGGACGACGTGACCCTTCTTGGTGTCATAGTCGTGCGGGTCGATCTTCGGCCGGAGCTTCATCTCCTTGATGACCGTGTGCGCCTGGTTCTTGCGCGCCTCACGGGCCTTCATGGCCGACTCGTACTTGAACTTCCCGTAGTCCATGAGCTTGCACACGGGCGGACGGGCGGTCGCCGCCACCTCGACCAGGTCGAGGTCGTACTCCTGTGCGAGTTCCAGGGCCTTGGCAAGCGGAACAATCCCGACCTGCTCGCCGCTGGGACCGACAAGTCGCACCTCGGGAACGCGAATCCGGTCGTTGATGCGGGGCTCGGCGCTGATGGATCCTCCTCGGTAGCACCACGCGGCCGCCTGGCGGACAGCCACGTAACGTCTGTTTCGTGAGACCAACCGCACCAGTGCAATAAAAACGCCCCGGACGGGACACAGGCGGGGCTCCTGGAACAACCGGAACCACCGCGGTCAACCGCGGGGCGCATCGGGCGGTCCCATCGTCCGTACGGAACGATGGCCACCGCCTGACCGGATGACCCGCCGTCCCGGAGGACAGTCAGGTGGGAGATCGGAGCCTCCACTTGTGGGCCGGGCACATAGCTGCCCAGCCGGTCGTTACACAAGGTTAGCAGCTCCCCCGGGCAGGCGCTAACCGGCTCCCGCCCGCCGCTCCCGCGGACGGGGCGGCCCCGCTGTGGGCCTATCGTATGGCCCATGAGTGACGCGACCCCCACCAGTGATTCCCCCGGCTTCGACGACATGACCCGCGACATCGCGGAGGTGCCCGCGGTCGAGGTGATCGTGACGGTCGCGGTCAATCTGATGAGCGCCGCCGCCGTGAAGCTCGGGCTGACCGAGGACGGCGACGAGCACAAGGACCTCGACGAGGCCCGCAAGCTGGTGCACGCGCTGGCCGGTCTGCTGGACGCCAGCGCCACCGAGATCAGCTCCTTCCACGCGGCCCCGCTGCGGGACGGCCTGAAGTCGCTGCAGCTCGCGTTCCGCGAGGCGTCGCTCGTACCGGACGAGCCCGGTCGGGGCCCCGGCGAGAAGTACACCGGCCCCGTCTTCGGCTGAGCCACTCCCCCGTTCCCGCGAATACCGCCGAGTCCCCCCGCCCGCCCGGGCGGGGGGACTCTTCGCGTGTCGGGGCGATCAGCGTGTGAAGAGCGGCTCTCCCGGGGCGGCGGCGTCGGCCGGGAGCAGCGCCAGGTCCAGGCCGCGCACCAGGCGGGCGCGCAGGACCTCGTCCGCCGCCAGCGCATCCGCGACCCGGCGGGCCGCTTCGGCGGGGTCGGCGCCGGGGGCGAGTACCAGGGCGAGGGTGCCGTCGGCACGGCCCGGCCCGAGGTGGGCCCGGAGCACCGCGGGTTCGGCGGCGACCGCGTTCCGTACCGCGGAGGTGACTGCGGGGTCGTCCAGCGGGTCGGCGCTGGTGCGGCCCTCGGCGAGGGCGAGCAGCGCGGAGCCGGTCAGCTCGAACGCGACCGGGCCGGCGAGGTCGAGGACGACCGTGTCCGCCTTCTCGTGCGCGGCGGCCTGCAGCGCCTGGTGCAGGGGTACGGCGACGGGGCGGGCCTGCGGATCCCAGCGGGCCAGTGAGTCGGTCGAGGTGAAGGCGGGCAGGGCCCGGCGGTCCCCGGCCTGGAGGGTGGGGACCGCCATGTCGCTGGTCTTCTCGCGACGCAGTCCGTTCTCGTCCTCCTCCACCTCCCCCAGCACGGCGACGACCGGGACCAGGAGCCGGGCGCCCCTGAGGGCTTCGAGTACCGGGCCGACGGCCTTCCGGTCCTCGGCCCAGGCGGCCAGTGCCGTCGTCAGTGCCGGGTCGGCGGTGCCGTCGTCGTCGGAGTATCCGGGGTCCGGAATGTTCTTCTGCGCCACGGGGCGAGCCTAGTGCCTGGGCCGTGCCGCCCCGCCGACAGGTCCGTATCGTCCGTACCGGCCGCCGGACCGCCCGGGTCACGGCGGCGGAGGGTGAGGAGCCGATGGTGGATCTCGACTCGGCGCTGACGGCGGTGGTGGAGCCTCTGACGGCCGGTGCGGAGGGTGTGCGGGTGTCGGTCGCCGTGCTGGACACCGGCAGCGGGGCGCGGGCGGTCCACGGGGACGGTTCGTTCGACACCGCGAGTGTCGTCAAGGTGGATCTGGTCGCGGCGCTGCTGCTGATCGCCCAGGGCGAGGGGCGCGCGCTCACCGCCGTCGAGCGTGAGCGCGCCGCCGCCATGATCGAGCGGAGCGACAACGCCTCCGCCACCGCGCTGCTGCGGGAGATCGGCGGACCGGCGGCGCTCGACGCGGCCGTCGCGCGCCTGGGCCTGACCGGGACGGCGGCGGCGCATGCCTGGGGGCTGACCCGGACCACGGCGGCGGACCGGCTGACACTGCTGCGGGCGGTGTTCGGCCCGGAGTCGGAGCTGAGCGCGGAGTCCCGTGCGTATCTGCGGGGGCTGATGGAGCGGGTCGAGGCCGGTCAGCGGTGGGGGGTGTCGGCGGCGGGCGACGGCTGGGCCCTGAAGAACGGCTGGATGCCACGGACGACGACCGGGCTGTGGGACATCAACAGCATCGGCCGGGTCCGGGCCGATGGGCGCACGTGTCTGGTGGCGGTGCTCTCGGACGGGCATCCGACGAAGGAGTCGGGGATCGCGCTGGTAGAGGCGGTGGCGAGGGCAGCGGTGGGGGTGCTCGGCGCCGCGCGGTGAGCCGGGACGGTCAGCCCCGTACGGTGGCCGGGCCGCGGCCCCTGTCCCGCCAGAGCACCACGGCCAGGGCCAGCAGCACGGCTCCGAGACCGCCCGCGCCGGCCGCGAGCCAGCCCGCGGGGCTGCTCTCGTGGTGCTCGGGGGTGGGGCCGGCGCCGAAGTAGCGCTTTTGGTAGCCGGTCTCGGTGGATTCGGCGCGCAGACCGGCGGGGCGGAGCGCGGCCCCGGCCTCGATGGCCGCGGCGGGGTCGACGATGCCGTACCCGCGGGCGTCGTCCCGGCCGGACGCCGGGGCGCCGCGGGCCGTGTCCGCGAGGAGCTTCTTGATCTGGGCGGGCGTCAGCCCGGGGTGCGCGGCACGGACCAGTGCGACGGCGCCGGAGACGAACGCGGAGGCGGCGGAGGTGCCCCACTCCACGTAGTACTGCTGGTCGGGTGCGGCGACGACGATGTCGACCCCGGGTGCGCTGACGGTGGCGTACCAGCGGCGGGTGGAGAACGCGGCGTGGGTGCCGTACCGGTCGACGGCGGCGACCGCGATCACGCCGGGGTAGGCGGCGGGGTACGAGATGTGGTCGCCCTTCTCGCCGCCGTTGCCCGCGGAGGCGACGACGACGGCCCCCTTCTTCAGCGCGTACTGGATGGCGGCGTCCTCGCCCGGCTCGGGGTGCGCGGACTTGCTGTCGTCGCCGAGCGAGAGGTTGATGACGTCGGCACCGTGGTCGGCGGCCCAGCGGATGCCGTCGGCGAGGGCCGTGCCGCGTGACTCCCGGGCCTTGGCGCGGGACGGGTCGGAGGCTTCGAGGATCACCCGGACCGGGAGGATCTTCGCCTCGGGCGCGATGCCGAGCACCCCGTCATCGCGCCCGGCTCCATGGCCGTGTCCCGCGATGATGCCTGCCATCGCGGTGCCGTGGCGGGCCCAGGAGCGGTCGCCCCGGCGGGCACCGAAGCCGATCATGTCCTTGCCGGGCAGCACTTGGCCGGTCAGGTCGGGCAGGTTGCCGTCGACCCCGGTGTCGACGACGGCGACGGTGATCCCCCGGCCCTTGGTGGTCCGCCATGCCTGGTCGGTGTGGAGCGCCTGGAGGCCCCACTGCTGGTCCCGGATGGCGTCGGCCCTGGCCGGTGCCGCGGGCAGCAGCGCGAACGCGGTGGCGGCGCAGACCGCGCCGAGGGCCCGGTGGCGGCGGGTGCGGCGGCTCATTCCGGCTTCTCCGTGAGGTCGGTGACGGTCCTGCGCAGACCGCGCTCGATCCGGTCGGCGATGCCCTTGGCCTCGTGTCCGAGCCCTGCCTGGGCGGCGGCCGTCGTGGCGTTCGCGGCCATGGCCCGGTCGGCCGGCTGCGGGTCGGTGACGGTGCGCCCGTCGGCGAAGCCGGACACGGCGAACACGACGACGGGCACGTCGGTCAGTACGTGGACGGTCCAGCCGGCGCGCTGCCGGTCGCCGAATCCGGCGGCGGCCGTGCCCTCGACGGGGTAGGTGCGGGGCATCAGGTCGGTGCGCCGGCCGAGGTGCTGGCGGGTGAAGCGGGTGCTCAGCGCCTTCATCGCCGCCTCGTCGCCCTCGGTGAAGATCACCCCGACCGTGGTGACGCTGCTGGCGGTGGCGTCGGTGTAGGTGGCACGGAGCATGCGGGCGCAGCCGACCGGGCCGAGGGTCCGGGCCAGCAGCGGGTCCAGGCCGTCCCGGCAGCCGCTGTCCGGGGCGACGGCGATCCGGGTCCAGACCCGGTCGGCGCCGCCGGGGCCCGCTCCGTCACCGGTCAGGGTGCGGGGGAAGAAGGTGTCCACGGGGACGCTGTGCCAGGCGGAGCGGCCCACGGTGTAGGTGCTGTGGGCGGCGGCGTCGGCCGAGGAGTCGCTGGTGAGCCAGGCGCCGGTGGCCGCGCCGCCGATCAGTCCGAGCCCGAGCACGACACAGGCCGCGGCGGCCGCGGTCCTGGCGGGGTGCCGGGTACGGATCGGGCGCAGCCGGGTGGTGGTCTCGGCGGGCGTCTCGGGACGGGGCGGGAGGTACGGCCGGGGCTGCGGCTGCGGCTGCTGGTAGGCGTGCGGGAAGACGGGGGCCGGTCCGGCAGGCGGCGGGGCGGCTCCGGGGCGCGGGGTGAGGTCCACGGCGCCGACGGGCCGCCGACGGGTCACGGCCGGCGGCTGCTCGGGGCGCGGCGGAGCTGCGGCGGGCGCGGTGGTGACGGGCGGAGAGGGAGGCGCGGCCGTGGTAGTGACCGGCGGAGAGGGGGGCGCGGGCGCAGTGGTGACCGGCGGAGCTGCGGCGGGCGCGGGCGCGTCGGGGGTGGGCGGAGCGGTGGGGGCCGGCGCGTCGGTGGCCGGCACGTCGGGGGTGGGGGCCGGGGGCACCGGCCGCAGCCGGGCCGTGGTCTCCACGGGCGGGACGGCCGCCGCGGGCGGTGTTGTGCTCCGGCTCGCCGGAACGGGTGCGCCTTCCGGAGTCGCGGAAGCAACTGCCGGGTCGTGCACCGGAGGTGACGGAAGCGCCGGGGACGTTGCCGGCGGGGTCGTGGGGCGGGGCGGGACAGGAGCGCGCTGCGCCTCGGTACTCATCCGCCCCCCTGGTCCCGTTCCGTACCGTGCGCGGATCGACGTAACAGGCAGGCCCGTTGGTTGCCGCGTGCCGTCACTCTACGGGGTGGGAAGGCCCCGGTGGGAGCGGGCGGCACCCCGTCCCGGACGATCTGCCCAGATCATCCCCCTACCCAGCGGTACGGACGTCTGGCAAGCTGCGGCCATGACTGCCCGTGCCGCTGACCGGACCCGTTACAACCGGGCCACCGCCCATCTGGACGCCCCGATAGCCGTCGTCGATCTCGACGCGTTCGACGCCAATGCCGATGACCTCGTCCGCCGGGCGGCCGGGAAGCCGATCCGGGTGGCGAGCAAGTCGGTGCGCTGCCGGGCCCTGCTGGAGCGGGTGCTCGCCCGGCCCGGTTTCGCCGGGATCATGTCGTTCACGCTGGCGGAGTCGCTGTGGCTGGCGCGGGCCGGGTTCGAGGACGTACTGCTGGCCTATCCGACGGCCGACCGGGCCGCCCTCGCCGAGCTGGCCGCCGATCCGAAGCTGGCCGCCGCGGTGACGGTGATGGTCGACGACCACGCTCAGCTGGAGCTGATCGACGCGGCGCGGGCGGGTGGCGGCGAGGAGATCCGGGTCTGCCTGGAGCTGGACACCTCGCTCCAGCTGTTCGGCGGCCGGGTCAGGGTCGGCGCCCTGCGCTCCCCGCTCCGCTCCCCAGCCCAACTGGCCGAGCTGGCACGCTCGGTGGCGCGGCGGCCGGGATTCCGGCTGGTGGGCCTGATGGCGTACGAGGGTCATATCGCCGGGGTCGGGGATTTTGTCGTGGGCAAGCCGTTGCGCTCCCGGGCGGTCCGGCTGATGCAGGCCGCCGGCCGCCGGGAACTGGCCGTCCGGCGGGCCGAAGTGGTGCGTGCGGTACGGGCGGTGGCGCCGGACCTGGAGTTCGTGAACGGCGGCGGCACGGGCAGTGTGCAGCACACGGCGGCCGAGCGCGCGGTGACCGAGATCGCGGCCGGGTCGGGGCTCTACGTACCGAGGCTGTTCGACAACTACACGTCGTTCACGGCCCGTCCGGCGGCGCTGTTCGCCCATCCGGTGGTGCGCCGGCCCGGTGTGGGGGTGGTGACGGTTCTCGGTGGCGGCTATCCGGCGTCCGGCCCGGCGGGCCCCGACCGGCTGCCCGTCCCGTATCTGCCGGAGGGGCTGCGTTACGACCCGCAGGAGGGGCCCGGCGAGGTGCAGACCCCGCTGCTCGGCGCCCCGGCCGACGATCTGCTGATCGGTGACAAGGTGTGGTTCCGGCACGCGAAGGCCGGGGAACTGTGCGAGCGTTTCGACGAGTTGCAGCTGATCGAGGGCGACCGGGTGACCGCGACGGCGCCGACGTACCGGGGCGAGGGCCGTACGTTCCTCTGAGCCGGGCGGCCCGTGTCAGGGCGCGATCGAGCTGCCCGCCCCGCCGCTCGTCGCGCTGTCGCCGATCGGCCGGATCGCCTTGGTGATGGTGTCCATGAGCGAGAGCGGCGGTCCGTCGGGGCCCGCGTCGAAGGCGTAGCGCACGATGATCAGCGACTCGCCGCCGACCGTGGACGGGAAGACGAGCGACTGCACGTATCCGCCGGGCCCCTTGCCCGTCGCGACCCGCCAGCGCACCTGGTAGCCGGCCCGCCCGGCGACGCTCACGGACGCGGAGTCGAGCACCTTGTGGGACAGGATGCCGCCGTGGATCCGCTCGCCGACGATGTTCTTCTCGTAGGCGCCGTCGGCGGCGGTGGCGATGTCGTGCTTGGCGAGTTCCTCCGCCGAGGTGATGTCGGTGGCGCTCGCGGTGCGGCTGGTGACCGTGCCGTGGTAGCAGAAGTCGGAGGAACTGCCGGGGCAGGCGTAGGAGTTGACGGTGCGCATGGTGAGCACCGGTTCGACGGTCCGGTCGGGCTTCTCCCAGCCGTCGGGGATCGGCAGGGTGATGCCGTTGAGCTGGTCGACGAGGACCTCCGGGTCGTCCTCGGCCGGTGAGCGGGTGGGCGACGGGGTGTCCGTCACGGTGGTGGTGGGCGTCACGGAGCCGCCCGGTCCGGCCTCGGGCCGTCCGCCGTCGTCGTCCCTGCCGAGCAGGACGGCTCCGGTGACGGCGGCGCCGACGACGATCAGCCCGGCCACGGCGAGCGCGACGATCCGGGTGGCGCCCCGGCCGGCAGCGCCGGCGCCCGATGCGGTGGCGACCGGCCCGGCACGGAAGTCCCGGGGAGCGGTGACGACCGGTTCCGGCGGGCCGAACACCTGGGGCGCGGCGGCCGGACGGGTGTGCGCGGTCCACGCGGTGCCGTCCCACCAGCGGTCGGTGCCCGGTGCCGCGGCGTCCGGATACCAGCCGGGTGGTGTCGCGTTGCTCATCCCCACACTCTAGGGTTCGGCCACCGGCACCGGCCCGCCGATTGTCCGACTGTCCGATTCATCCGGCGGGCGGTGACCGGTACGTCCGGGGACGCCCCGCATCGGGCCGGACGGAGGACTTAAGGTGAGCTTAAGGTGTGATGCTCAACCATTGATGGCCGGCCATGGACGGTCGGCCGTCGGCCTGGAAGGGGAACGGGGCGTGGCCGGGGAAAGCGAGTTCATCGACCGCCTGATGCCCGTACTGCGGCCCGTCCGGGCGGGGAACGGCTTCGAGGAGGCGCTGGAGCAGATCCTCCAGGTGATCAGGCTCGGGCTGGTGCCGGGCGGCGGGCGGCTGCCGGCCGAGCGCGATCTCGCCGAGCTGCTGGGGATCAGCCGGGTCACCCTGCGCGAGGTGCTGAAGGTCCTCCAGGACCAGGGCCTGGTGGAGAGCAGGCGCGGCCGGTACGGCGGCACGTTCGTGCTGCGGCGCACCGGCAGCCCCGGCGAGGACGAACTGCGCCGGAGGATCGCCTCCGTCGACATCGAGGACGTGCTGCGCTTCCGCGAGGTGCTGGAGGCCGGGGCGGCCGAGCTGTGTGCCGCGCGGGGGCTCGACGACGAGGGCGCGGGCCGGTTGCGTACGGCCCTGGCGGCGACTCACGAGGCACCTCTGCAGGACTACCGCAGGCGCGACACCCTGCTCCATCTGACCCTGGCCGAGCTCTCCGGGTCCGCGTCGCTGACCACGCAGTACGCGGCCGTCCGGGCCACGCTGAACGACCTGCTGGACTGCATACCGCTGCTGGTGCGCAACCTTGAGCATTCCCAGCACCAGCACACCAGCCTCGTCGAGGCGGTCCTCGACGGGGACGGGGAGGCCGCGCGCGCGGTCATGCGCGAGCACTGCGCGGGTACGGCCGCGCTGTTGCGCGGGTTCCTGACCTGATTCCCGGCCGCCGCGGTGCGGTGCCCGGGAGGGACGCAAAGGTCTCGTCCCTCACCATTGCCCGCGGCTGTCCCGGGCACCGTCCGCGGGCGCCGTCTCAGCGTGCGGCGTTCCCGAGTCTGCCGCGCAGCCATCGCAGCGCCGCCGCTCCCTGGGCCTCCTGGAAGGCCCTCAGCGTCGGGAGGCCGGGCGGGGCGGGCTTCAGCGAAGCCGCCACGAAATAGCCGGTCAGCGCGGTGAGCAGCGTCGTCACTCCCGCCGGGTCGGCGTCCCGGCCCAGCGGGTGGGCGGTGAAGACGGCCTCGGGGTCGGGGCCGCCCTGTGCCGCCACGCACGGCAGCATCGCCAGCAGGTCGAACCAGGGGGTGGTGCGCAGCGCGTGCGGCCAGTCGACGAAGACCACCCGGTCCTCGGTGAGCAGGATGTTGTCGGCCCGCAGGTCACTGTGGGCGAGGCTGTCGCCGGTGGCCGGCTCCGCCCAGCCCGACTCCAGTTCCGCGAGGAGACCGAGATTGCGGGCCGCCCACGGGTCGAGCCGGCCGGTTTCGCCATCGGCCAGCAGGGCCCGCCAGCCGCTGAACATCCTGGCCTTGCGGTCGGCCGCGGCGGGCGCGTCGATCGGCGCCGGGGTCAGGGCCGCGCCCAGCTCGCCGACCGCCGTGAGGACCCGGTCCAGTTCGGCGGCGTCCCAGGGGATCCGGGGCTGGCGGCCCTCGATGTCCTCCAGGACCAGGGCGACGTGGGTGCCGTCGTCGTAGGAGCCGAGCAGCCGGGGCGCGGGGATGCCGGGCGGGAGCGCCGCGGTGTGCCGGGCCTCGGCGCGGTGCAGGTCGGGGCTGCCGGGATTCGACTCGGCGCTCACCGCCTTGACGAACGCGCGCCGTCCGTCCGCGAGCCGGACGCGGGCTGCGACGCCCGGCGAGAACCCGCCGCTCTGGCTGTGTGTTTCGACGACCCGGGCGCCGAGGATGTCCTCGACGGCGTCGCGGACGGGCATGGGGAGGTCGGCCCAGTGGTGCCGGACGCCGGTGGCGGGTGGAGCGATCACATCCATCCGCGCATTCTTCGCCACGGACCCGGGCGCCCGCCATCGCATTCGCGGCCGGTCAGCCGTCCCGTCCGGTCAGTGACAGCAGATCGCGGGCCGGTCCCGTCGGGCGGTGGCCCGAGGGCCAGACCGCGCGCAGCTGGCGTCGCAGGCGTACTCCGGCGACCGGGACCTTGACCAGGCGCCGCGCGGACAGCTCCTCACCGAGCGCCAGTTCGCTCAGGACGCACGGCCCGGCGCCACTCTCCGCCGCTCCCTTCACCGCGGTCGTGGAGGAGAGTTCGAGCAGCGGCTGGGCGAGGCCGCCGTGCACGGCGAGGGCCGCGTCCAGGACCTGACGGGTGCCGGAGCCGTGTTCGCGCAGGATCAGGGGGGTCGCGGCCAGTTCCTGCGGGGTGAGGGGCGTCATGCGGCGGGCCCAGGCATGGGACGGGGCGACCACGACGACGAGGCGGTCGTGGGCGATGACCGTGCCGTCGAGCCCTTCCGGTACGGACAGGCCCTCCACGAATCCGAGGTCGGCCTCGCCGACCAGCAGCCGGCCCGCCACCGCCGCCGAGTTCCCGGCCAGCAGCGAGACCGCCGTGTCCGGCCGCTGGGCGCGCAGCGCTATCAGCCAGCCGGGCAGCAGGTACTCGGCGATGGTCATGGAGGCGGCGACCCGCAGCCTGGAGTCCCGCCGGTCGCGCAGCGCCTGCGCACCGGCGTCGAAGGCCTCGGCCGCCTCGATGATCCTGCGCGCCCAGTCGGTTACCAGCGCGCCCGCGTCGGTGAGCCGGGAGCCGCGCGGTGAGCGGTCCAGCAGGGCCACGCCGAGCTGCCGTTCCATGGAGCGGATCCGGCTGCTGGCGGCGGGCTGGGTGACGCCGACGTCACGGGCGGCGCGCCCCAGGCTGCCGTGCCGGGCGACGGCGAGCAGGAGTTCCAGCGCTCCGAGATCGGGGATCCGGTGGGAGAGAGGGACATGTGCTTCTCCGGCCATAAGGCCACTTTATGACCTCATAGACCCGGACTCCCTGGTGGGGCCCGGCCCCCGCCGCGAAAATCGTGGCATGGCCATCTTTCCGCAGACGCAGCAGGCACGGCAGTCGAATCAGACCCGGCAGCCCTCGACCCCGGTACCGGCCGCCGAGCGGTTGCCTGCTCTGCGGTATCTCGGCCCCAACTGGTACGCGGCGGTGATGGGCACCTCGATCGTCGCGAGCGCGGGTGTCGCGCTGCCCGTGCACGTGCCGGGGCTGCGGGCCGCCTGCACGGTGGTGTGGGTGCTCGCGGCGGTCGCGCTCGTCGCGGTGCTCGCGGCCCGGACCGGGCACTGGATCGCCCACCGCGACCAGGCCCGCAGTCATCTGCTCGACCCGGCCGTCGCCCCGTTCTACGGCTGTCTGTCGATGGCCCTGCTGGCGGTCGGCGGTGCGTCGATGGTGGTCGGCCAGGACGTGATCGGGCATCGGGCGGCGCTCGCCCTGGACGTGGTGCTGTACACGGCGGGCACGCTGATCGGGCTGGCCGCCGCGGTCGCGATCCCGTATCTGATGGTCGTACGCCACCGGATCGAGCCCGGCACCGCGTCGCCGGTGTGGCTGCTGCCGGTGGTGGCGCCGATGGTCTCCGCGGCTCTGGGCCCGCTGCTGGTGCCCGAGCTGCCGGCCGGTCAGTGGCGGGAGGCGATGCTGCTGGCCTGCTACGCGATGTTCGGTCTGAGCCTGCTGGCCACGCTGGTGATGCTGCCGCTGATCTTCGCCCGGCTCGTCCACCAGGGGCCGCTGCCGCTCGCGCTGACGCCCACGCTGTTCCTGGTCCTCGGCCCGCTCGGCCAGTCGACGACCGCGGTCAACCAGCTCGCCGATGTGGCACAGGGTGCGATCGGGGCGCCGTACGCCTCGGGGCTCAAGGTGTTCGCCGTGCTGTACGGGGTGCCGGTGATGGGCTTCGCGCTGCTGTGGCTGGCGCTGGCCGTCGCGCTGGTGGTGCGGGCCGCACGCAACGGAATGACCTTCGGCATGACGTGGTGGGGCTTCACCTTCCCCGTCGGTACGTGTGTCACGGGCGCCGCCGGACTGGCCCGGCACACCGGGCTCACCGCGTACACCTGGCTGGCCGTCGCGCTGTACGTCCTGCTGGTGGCGGCCTGGGCGGTGGCCGGGGTGCGGACGCTGCGCGGGCTGTTCAGCGGAGCGCTGCTCGCAGCGCCGCAGGCGCCCGCACCAGTGACGGCCCGTACCACGTGAGGTACCGTCCGTCGACGAGCGCGGCGGGCAGGGCGGGGAAGGCCTCGGGCCCGTCGTCCGTGGTGAAGCGGTACGGCTCGTCGGGCAGGACGACCAGGTCGGCGCCCACCGCTGCGAGGACGTCGAGCGGGATACGGGGATAGCGCTCGGCGTGGTCCGCGTACACGTTCTCGACGCCGAGCCGGGCCAGCAGGTCCCCGGCGAAGGTGTCGCGGCCCAGCACCATCCAGGGCCTGCGCCAGACCGGCACGATCGCACGGCGCGGCGCACGGGGCGGCGGCAGCGCGGCCCAGGCCGCCTCGGCCTCGTCCAGCCAGCCCGGCCTGGTCAGCCCGCAGGCGGTGACCAGGAGCCTGTCCAGCTCCTCGAAGGCCTGGTCGAGGGTGCGGATCCTCGTGACGAGCACCTCGGTCCCGGCAGCCCGGAGCGCCGCGAGGTCAGGCTCGCGGTTCTCCTCCTCGTTGGCCACGACCAGATCGGGCCCCAGCGCGAGGACCGCGGCCACGTCGGGATTCTTGGTCCCGCCGATCCTCGTCGCGGCCAGCCCGGCCGGGTGGGTGCACCAGTCGGTGGCGCCGACCAGCAGGCCGGGCGCGGTGACGGCGACGGCCTCGGTGAGCGAGGGGACCAGGGAGACGACGCGCACGACGGGCTCCTCTCAGCGGCGCGGGTCGTAGGTGGCGTCGATGTGCTCGGCGACCGCGACGACCAGCAGCCGGGTGCCGGGCACCGTGGCCCGCCAGCGGTGCCGCACCCCGCCGGACAGGAAGAGGGTGTCGCCCTGTTCCAGCCGGTACGCCTGACCCTCGGCCTCGACCTCGGCGGCGCCCTGCGCCACGTACATCACCTCGTCGTTGCGGTGCTGGAACTCGCGCCCGAGGTCGAGTTCCCCGGTGAACTCCAGGGCGCTGAGCTGATGGCGGCCGCGCACCACCCTGCGTACGCCGTCGCCCTCGCCGGCCCGCACGACATCGACGGCGCGCGCCGAGTCCGCGGCGGCGCGCAGCCGTGCGGCGGTGGTCTCCAGGGCTTCGGCGACCCGGTCCAGCGACCGGGCGCTGGGCCTGGCCCGCTCGTTCTCGATCTGGCTGAGGAACGGCACGGACAGACCACTGCGGCCCGCCACCGCGGCCAGCGTGAGCCCCAGGGTTCTGCGCCTCCGGCGGACCGCGGCGCCCACGCGGAGTGCTTCCTTCTCGTCCATGTCCGGCTCCCTCCCGACTCGCCATCCTTCCGGCTGCCAGCACATTACGCATACGGTTGCGAAAGGTCGGCCGGATGGTGAACGTCCGAGAGCCCCGAAAGGGCGGGCCCGCCGTCGGCGGTGCCCACCCTTTCCGGTGCTTCGGGGCCTGCGAGAAGCCCTACTGCGGAGCCATCTTGTCCACGATGCCCGGATTCGTTGCCATCCAGGCCTTCACCGCTTCTTCCTCGTGGCCCGTTCCGTGCTTCTGGATCTGGTTCTCCAGGCCGGCGAGCTGGTCCTCGCTCAGCTTGAAGTTCTTGAACCACTTCGTCAGCTGCGGGTAGTTCTTCGGGAAGTCCTCGGCCGCGATGGTGTGCAGCCGGTCACCGTCGCCGAAGGCCTTCTCGGGGTCCTCCAGCTTGGTCATGGAGTACTCGCTGTACGCCCAGTGCGGGGTCCAGAGCAGTACCGCGATGGGCTCCTTCTTGGCGTACGCGCGCTTCAGCTCGGCGAGCATGCCGGGCGTCGAGGAGTCGACGACCTCGTACTCCTTGTCCAGGCCGTACTCCGGCAGCACGTTCTTCTTGAGGTTCTCCATCGTGGCGGTGCCCGGCTCGATGCCGACGATCCGGCCCTTGAACCGCGATGCCTTGCCCTTGAGGTCGGCGAGGGACTTGACGTCCTTCACGTAGGAGGGCACCGCTACCTCGATGGACGTCGGGCCGTACCAGGAGCCGAGGTCGCTCAGCCGGGAGCCGTACTTCTCCCAGTAGTTCTTCTGGGTGTACGGCAGCCAGCCGTCGAACTGCACGTCGATCTGACCGCGCGACATCGCGGTGTACATCGGACCGACCTCGAACTGCTTGAGGTTGATCTTGTAGCCGCGCTCCTCCAGGACCGCCTTCCACAGGTACGTGGCGGCGATGTCCTCCTCCCAGGGGAACCAGGCCATCTCGACGGCGCGGTCACGCTCGTCCTTGCCGCTCGCGCCCTTGGACGCGGCAGCCTTGGTGACCGGGGTCCACTTGTCGGCGACGCCCGGGTTGGCCTTCAGCCAGGTGCGGACCGCCTCCTGCTCCTTGCCGGAGCCGGACTTCTGGATCTGCGCCTCAAGACTGGTGAGCTGGTCCTCGCTCATCTTGAAATTCTTGAGCCAGCCGCCGACCTCGGGGTTGTCGGCGGAGAAGCCCTTGCGGGCCAGGGTGTGGATGCCGTCGCCCTTGCCCCAGAGGTTCTTGGGGTCCTTGAGCTTGGTGAGCTCGAACTGGTTGTACGCCCAGTGCGGCGACCAGAGCGGAACGACGATCGGTTCCTTCTTGGCGTACGCGCGCTTGAGCTCGGCCAGCATCGAGGGCGTGGAGCCGTCGACGACCTTGTACTCCTTGTCCAGGCCGTAGCCCGGCAGGATCTTGTCCTTGAGCAGGCCCATCTCACCGGCGCTCGGCTCGATGCCGACGATCCGGCCCTTGAACTGCGAGGCCTTGCCCTTGAGGTCGTCCAGGGACTTGACGTCCTTCACGTACGACGGGACGGCCAGCTCCAGCGAGGTGGGGCCGTACCAGGAGCCCATGTCCTCAAGGTCGTCCTTGTACTTCTTCCAGTAGCTGGCGTGGGTGACCGGGAGCCAGGAGTCGGTCTCGAAGTCGATCTGCCCGTTGGCCATACCGGTGTAGAGCGCGCCGGCCTCGTACTGCTTGACGTCGACCTCGAAGCCGCGCCGTTCCAGCATCTCCTTCCAGAGGAAGGTGGAGGCGATGCCCTCGTCCCACGGGATGTAACCCATGCTGATCTTCTTGCCCGCGCCGATGTCCGAACCGTCGGCGGTGTTCTTCTTCCCGTCCGAGCCGGAGGAGCCGAAGATCCCCAGGGCGCCCGCGACGAGCGCGAGGACGACCACGCCGGAGACCGCGACCACGGGCTGCGGGCGGTGGTTCCAGATCTTCAGGCCGCCGGCCATCGCCTGCGTCTTGGCGAGCGCGCGACGGGCCAGCGGGGAGACCTCTCGGCCGAGCGCGCCGGTCATCCGGTCCAGGTACATCGCCACGATGACGATGGAGATGCCCGCCTCGAAGCCGAGGCCGACGTCCACGTTGCCGATGGCGCGGTAGACGGCGCCACCGAGGCCGCCGCCGCCGACCATGCCGGCGATGACCACCATGGACAGGCCCAGCATGATGACCTGGTTGATGCCCGCCATGATCGTGGGCAGCGCCAGCGGCAGCTGGACCCGCAGCAGGGTGTTGCGCTTGGTGGTGCCGAACGCCTCGGCCGCTTCGACGAGCTCGCCGTCGACCTGGCGGATGCCGAGTTCGGTCATCCGGACGCCCGGAGGCAGCGAGAAGATGATGGTGGCGATGATGCCGGGCACCACGCCGACGCCGAAGAAGATGACGCCGGGGATCAGATAGACCATGGCGGGCATGGTCTGCATGAAGTCCAGGACCGGCCGGGTCACCGCGCTGACGGTCTTCGAGCGGGACGCCCAGATGCCCAGCGGTACGGCCAGCACCAGCGCGATGATGGTGGCGACGAGCACCAGGGTGAGGGTGTCCATCGCCTCGTCCCACAGCTCGACGGAGTCGATGACGGCGAAGCCCACGAAGGCGAGCACACCGGCCAGCAGACCGCGCAGCCACCAGGCGATGACCGCGACGATGCCCGCGAAGAGCAGCGGGGCGGGGGCGGAGAGAACGGCGGCTATGCCGTCGAACATGTTGCTGACTATGGAGCTGATCGCGTCGAACAGCCAGGCGAGATGGGTCTGGAGCCAGTCGACGGCGGAGTCGACCCAGTCACCGAGAGGGAGCCTAAACACTGGCCACCTTCTTCGTGACGGTCGCGCCGGTCCGGATGTCCTTCGGAGCCTCGGCGGGGGTCATCGGCTCACCGAGCACGGCGAGCAGCCGGGCGCGCGGGACGACACCGACGAGCTTGCCCTTGGCGTCGGTCACGGCGACCGCGACCCCGCTCTGCGAGCAGGGCGTGAACAGCTCGATGATCGGCGTGGACTCGGTGACGGTGGCCGGGGCGGCCGCGAGCACGTCGGCGGCGGTGCGCAGCTCCTTGCCGTCGTCCGTGCTGGTGCCCATGACGGTGTGCGGCTCGGCCATGATGGCGCCCGCGGTCAGCACCCGGGTCCGGTCGACGTCCTGGGTGAAGGAGGCGACGTAGTCGTTGGCCGGGGTGACGAGAATGTCCTCGGCGGTGCCGAGCTGGACGATCTTCCCGTCGCGCATCACGGCGATACGGTCGCCGAGGCGCATGGCCTCGTTGAGGTCGTGGGTGATGAAGACAATGGTCTTCTTCAGCCGCTTCTGCAGTTCGAGCAGCTGGTCCTGCATGTCGCGGCGGATCAGCGGGTCGAGCGCGCTGAAGGACTCGTCCATCAGCAGCAGGTCGGCGTCGGTGGCCAGGGCGCGGGCCAGGCCGACGCGCTGCTGCATGCCGCCGGACAGCTCGTCGGGCCAGGACTTCTCCCAGCCGGCCAGGCCGGTCAGCTCCAGCGCCTCGGCGGCGCGCTTCTCGCGCTCGGCACGCGGTACGCCCTGCACTTCCAGGCCGTACGCGGCGTTCTCCAGCACGCTGCGGTGGGGAAAGAGCGCGAAGTGCTGGAACACCATGCTGATCTTGGTGGACCGGACGTGTCGCAGTTCGGCGGGGCTCAGGGCGGTCAGGTCCTGGCCGTCGAAGAGCACGCGTCCGGCAGTGGGCTCCAGGAGTCCGTTGAGCATGCGCAGCAACGTGGACTTTCCGGACCCGGACAGACCCATCACGACGAAGATCTGCCCCGGTTCGACGGTGAACGAGGCGTCGATCACCGCTGCGGTCGTTCCGTCGGCGCGCAGCTCGTCGCGGTCGGCGCCGCCTTCGAGCTTCTGCACGGCTTGATCGGGTCGTCTGCCGAACACTTTGTACAAGCGTTCAGCTTGCAGCCTTGACACATACACCTCGCGGGTTGAACCGAAAAACGGTCTGCCACCCCCTCCGGCAGACCGTGGAGCGGCGCGGATTCTGCCCGCATGGCACGTGCACTGGTTGAAACCGGTACGTGATCCGCTCCGGCTGCGCGCCTGCCCCCGCTTACACAACCCAAACACAAGAGTGGTCCAGGTCACATTTGTTCGATGGCCGGTGTTGTCCACCCCTTCACCCCGGTGCCATGTCCGCTCCTTCACCTCGGTGTCATGTGCGTACGGCGTCATGGGCGGCCGGTGTCAGTGGCGTGCGGCATCATCGGGGTGTGACGCGACGCCTGATGCTCCTCGACACCGCCTCCCTCTACTACCGCGCCTACTTCGGGGTTCCCGACTCGGTGCGCGCCCCGGACGGGACACCGGTCAACGCCGTACGCGGGCTGCTCGACTTCATCGGGCGCCTGGTGCAGGACCACCGTCCGGACGACCTGGTGGCCTGCATGGACGCGGACTGGCGTCCGCACTGGCGGGTCGAGCTGATCCCCTCGTACAAGGCGCACCGGGTCGCGGTGGAGACCTCCGAGGGGCTGCCCGACGAGGAGGAGACCCCCGACACCCTGGCCCCGCAGGTACCGGTCATCGAGGACGTGCTCGATGCGCTCGGGATCGCCCGGGTCGGCGTCGCGGGTTACGAGGCGGACGATGTGATCGGCACGCTCACCGGCCTGGCCACCGGCCCGGTGGACATCGTCACCGGCGACCGGGACCTCTACCAGCTGGTCGACGACGCACGCGGGGTGCGGGTGCTCTACCCGCTGAAGGGCGTCGGCTCGCTCCAGCTGACGGACGAGGCGTGGCTGCGGGAGAAGTACGGGGTGGACGGCTCCGGCTACGTCGACCTGGCCCTGTTGCGCGGCGACCCGAGCGACGGACTGCCGGGCGTCCCCGGCATCGGCGAGAAGACCGCGGCGAAGCTGCTGGACGCCTTCGGCGATCTGGCCGGGATCATGGCCGCCGTCGACGACCCGAAGTCCCGGCTGACGCCGTCGCAGCGCAAGCGGCTCGACGAGGCCAGGGGCTACGTGGCCGTCGCGCCGAAGGTGGTCCGGGTCGCCGGGGACGTACCGCTGCCGGAATTCGACCCCGCGCTGCCCGCCGGGCCGCGTGATCCCGCCGCCCTCGAAGCCCTCGCCAAGCGGTGGGGACTGGGTGGAGCGGTGCAGCGCCTGCTCTCCACTCTGCACGGCTGAGGTGCTAGCTTAGGTAAGCCTAAGCAATCGGAGCAGGGAGAACCTCGTGGCAGAACGACCGGCGCGGCAGGCACCCCAGGCGCAGGGGGCCCAGGTGCTGCGCACCGAGCGGATCACCCCGCACATGGTGCGCGTTGTGCTCGGCGGTGAGGGCCTCGCCGGCTTCGAACTCGCCGGTTTCACCGACCACTACGTCAAGCTCTGCTTCGCCCCCGAGGGCGCCGACTACGCGCACCCCTTCGACATGGCCCGCATCCGCGAGGAGCAGCCGCGCGAGCTGTGGCCCACGACCCGTACGTACACCGTGCGTTCCTGGGATCCGGCCACCCGTGAGCTGGCGATCGACTTCGTGGTCCACGGCGACGAGGGCCTCGCCGGGCCCTGGGCGCTGCGTGCGGCCCCGGGCGACCAGGTGACCTTCCTGGGCCCCGGCGGCGGCTACGGCCCGGACGCCTCGGCGGACTGGCACCTGCTGGTGGGCGACGAGAGCGCGCTGCCGGCCATCGCGGCGGCCCTGGAGCAGATGCCGGCGGGTGCGGTGGTGCACGCGTTCGTCGAGGTGGCGGACGCCTCGGAGGAGCAGAAGCTCGTGACGCCGGACGGCGTCGGGGTGACCTGGCTGCACCGCGGGGACCGCCCGGTCGGCGAGGCGCTGACCGCCGCCGTGAAGGGGCTGGAGTTCCCCGCGGGCGAGGTCCAGGCGTTCGTCCACGGCGAGGCGGGCTTCGTGAAGGAGATCCGCCGCCATCTGCGCCTGGACCGCGGGATCCCGCTCCCCCAGCTGTCGATCTCGGGCTACTGGCGGCTCGGTCAGAACGACGACGCCTGGCGCTCGGTCAAGCGCGAGTGGAACGCACAGGTGGAGCGCGAGCAGGAGCGCGCCGCG
The DNA here is from genome assembly GCF_042677325.1 of Streptomyces sp. NPDC127117. Taxonomy (NCBI): domain Bacteria; kingdom Bacillati; phylum Actinomycetota; class Actinomycetes; order Kitasatosporales; family Streptomycetaceae; genus Streptomyces; species Streptomyces sp. NPDC127117. Next base: position 39,171 of record NZ_JBHXTM010000047.1, on the reverse strand, counting down.
TAACACCGGATCACGCGGGTATGCCCCGGCCCCCGGCCGGGGCATACCCGCGTCCGGGCCACCGCCTCACCCACCGGCGCCCGGCACCTCCACGCCCTCACCGCTCCCGCCCACCTCGCCGCGCGCGTCGCCTTCGTCGCTCGCGCCACTCGCGCCGGACTCACCGCGCGCGTCACCCTCGTGGCTCGCGCCACTCCCGTCGCCCTCGTGGCCCTTGTCGCCCGGACCGGCCGGCGCGCCCGCACCGCGGTCGCCGTCGTACGCGCGCGCGGACGCGTCCGTCTGAGCGAGCCGCCGCAGCGCACCGAACATCGCCTCCCCCAGCACCGTGCCCACGACCACGCTCTCCACCAGGTCCTCGCGCGCCACCCGCCGCCCCACGTAGTCGAGGTCGGCCCGCGCGACCGCCTCGGCAGCTGCCGCGTAGTCGTCGAGCAGTTCGACGAAGCCGCCGTGCCCGGCCCGCCGCAGCGCCACGATCACCTCGGCCAGGGACTCACCGGCCGGCCCGTCCGCCCCGGTCCGCCAGCCTCGCCGCACCAGCAGCTCCGCCACCTCGTCCCGGGCGTCCTCCAACTCGGGCCCCGCCTCGCCCCCTTGCAGCGGGGTGAGGCGTTTGGCCGCGATGCCCAGCACCTTGTGCACCGGCTGCTCCGGGTCCTCGACCACCCGCAGCACCTCGCCGATGGCGGCCAGCGAGAGCCCGCCGACATCCAGCAGCGCGCGGATCAGCCGCAGCCTGCGTTCGTGACCGGAGTCGTAACTCGCCTGGTTCGGACTGGTCAGCCGCCCTGCCGGCAGCAGCCCTTCACGTACATAGAACTTGATCGTCGGTACCGGAACCCCGGACCTGCTGCTCAACTCGCCGACGCGCACCGCGTGTTCTTCCTTTCCGCGCTTGCCAATCCCCCGACCCATCATAGATAGTCCAACTATCGGATAGCGGAAAGCGCCACTATCCATAATTCTGAGGGGTCCTCATGTCTTCCTGGCGTTCCTGGCATCGCCCGTTAGTCCTCTTCGCCGGGGCGATGGCCGTGATGACGGTCGTCTCGGCCGTGGGCCTGATATTCGACGACCGGGTCCTCGCGGGCGCGGCGATATGGTTCAAACCGTTCAAGTTCGCGGTCTCGTTCGTCGTGTACGCGCTCGCCCTGGCCTGGATGCTGACGCTGGTCACCCGGGGCCGGCGGCTCGGCCGGTGGGCCGGGACACTGGTCGCGCTGTCCAGCCTCACCGAAATGGCGATCATCACCGGCCAGGTGATCCGCGGGAAGCGGAGCCACTTCAACCACGCCACCCCGTTCGACGAGACCCTGTTCAACGCGATGGCCGTCACCGTCGTCGTCCTGTGGACCAGCACGCTGGTCATCGCGATCCTGTTGCTGCGCGCCCGGATCGCCGACCGCGCCTCCGCCTGGGCGATCCGCTCGGGCGTGCTGCTCGCCCTGGTGGGCGCCGGATTCGGTTTCCTGATGACCCGGCCGACCCCCGAGCAGCGGGCGGCCGGGAACCTGGACACCGCCGATGTGATCGGCGCGCACTCGGTCGGCGTACCGGACGGCGGCCCGTCGATGCCACTCACCGGCTGGTCCACCACCGGCGGCGATCTGCGCATACCGCACTTCATCGGGATGCACGCGCTCCAACTGCTGCCGCTCTTCCTGCTCGCGCTGGTCTCCCTGGCCCCGCGCTTCCCCCGGCTGCGCGACGCACGGATCCGGCTGCGGCTGGTGCTGGTGGCCTCGGGGGCGTACGCGGCGGTCGTCGCGCTGGTCACCTGGCAGGCGCTGCGCGGCCAGCCGCTGGTCCACCCGGACAGTGCGACGCTGGGTGCCGCCGCGCTGATCGTGGTCGCGAGCGCAGTCGGCGCACTGGGGGCACTGAGGCCGGCCCCCGCAGGGCAGCGAACGGGTGCGAGCCCTGAATCCGCCTGGGCCCAGAAGGAGTTCGTGTCATGACCGGTACGCTCTTCCAGCTCTCGTTCTACCTGGCGGCCCCGTTCTGGCTGCTCATGATCCTGGCACCCACCTGGCGTCCCACGGCACGCATCGCCGCCTCGCCGCTCACCGTTCTGCCGGTGCTGGTGCTCTATCTGGTGATGGCCGTGCCCGTCTTCCCCGAGCTGTGGGACGCGGTACGCAGCCCCGACATCGACACCTTCCGCGATCTGACGGCGCTGGCGAACGGGGCCGGGGCGATCTGGGCGCAGGTGATCGCCTGGGATCTGCTGCTGGGCCAGTGGATGTACCTGGAGGGGCGACGGCTGGGGATCTCCGCGCCGGTGATGGGGCCGTTGCTGGTGCTGACGATCCTGCTGTCGCCGTTCGGGCTGCTGGTCTTCCTGGCGCTGCGGGCGGCACGGAGGCCGAGGACCCGGCCCGGGAACGCGGTCCCGGACCGGGGCGGCCCTGCGACGCCGTAGCGCCGTACGTCAGACGGACCTCCGGTACGAGCGGAACGTACGGGGCGACAGCCCGACCGCGATTCCCGGTTCCGCCCCCGGCGCGCAGCTCATGTGGACGGCGTCGCAACGGAGTTCGCCCGGGCGGCGTGGAAGGATCGTGGCCCGGCCGGAGCACGAGCCGGTCCGCCGCCGCACGGTGCGGCTCTCCGAGTTGCGGCGCCGGTCCGTGACCCTCGCCCACTGCCGGGAGTTGACCCACCGCGAGGTGGCCGAGCCGCGCTCCGTGCCGCACGGGACGGTCAGGACACGGCTGCGCGACGGACCGGCCCGGCTGCGCGACCGCCTCGGGACGAGCGAATGACCGAAACCGGGAAGGGCACACCTCCATGACTGTCTCCGTCGCACTGTTCACCTCCGACCTGCGGGTGCACGACAACCCGGTGCTTCGGGCCGCGGTACGGGAGGCGGATGCCGTCGTTCCGCTGTTCGTGCTCGACCGGGGCATCCACCGGACCGGCTTCGACGCGCCGAACCGGCGCGCGTTCCTCGCCGACTGCCTCGCCGATCTCGACGCGGGGCTGCGCCACCGCGGCGGACGGCTCGTGGTCCGGGACGGCGATGTGGCGGACGTCGCCCGAGCCGTGGCCGAGGAGACCGGGGCGCGGAGCCTGCACGTCGCCGGCGGGGTGAGCGGCTACGCGACGCTCCGCGAGAGCCGGCTCCGTACGGCTCTCGCGGCGGCCGGCTGCACGGTGCACGTCCACGACGCGGTGGTCACCGCGGTCGCCCCGGGCCGGGTCGTCCCGGCGGGCCGTGATCACTACGCGGTGTTCACGCCGTACCTGCGCCGTTGGCAGGAGGTGGGGATACGGGGAACCCTGGCCGCGCCACGTGCGGTACGGCTGCCGGACCGAGTGGAGCCGGGACGGTTGCCGGAGCGGGCGGAGGTGGCCGGTGTCTCCCCCGGGCTCGCCACGGGCGGCGAGTCGGCCGGACGCCGGCTGCTGTCTTCCTGGCTGCACGGCCCGCTCGCCGGCTATGAGAGCGGCCACGACGATCTGGCCGGTGACGCGACCTCCAGGCTCTCCCCCCACCTCCACTTCGGCTGTCTCTCGGCGGCCGAAGTGATCAACCGGGCGAGGCAGCGGGGCGGACCGGGCGCCGACGCGTTCGTACGGCAGCTGGCGTGGCGGGACTTCCACCACCAGGTGCTCGCCGCACGGCCGGACGCCGCCCGCGAGGACTACCGCACCCGGCACGACCACTGGCGGTGCGACGAGGACGAGATCGAGGCCTGGCGCACGGGACGCACCGGCTACCCGCTGGTCGACGCGGCGATGCGGCAGCTGGCGTACGAGGGCTGGATGCACAACCGGGGCCGGATGCTCGTGGCCGGCTTCCTCACCAAGACGCTGTACGTGGACTGGCGGGTGGGTGCCCGGCACTTCCTGGACCTGCTGGTCGACGGCGACCTGGCGAACAATCAGCTCAACTGGCAGTGGATGGCGGGCACCGGCACCGACACCCGGCCCAACCGGCTCCTGAATCCGGTGGTCCAGGGCAAGCGGTTCGATCCGCGCGGCGCCTACGTGCGCCACTGGGTGCCGGAGCTCGCGGAGCTGGCGGACGGCGAGATCCATGAGCCGTGGAAGCTCACCGGGCCGCGCCGGGCCGCTATCGACTACCCGGATCCGCTCGTCGACCTGGTCGAGGCACGGGCCAGGTTCGAACAGGCACGCGGCCTGGACCGGTCCGCGACCGATGGAGTGAGGGACCGGTCCGCCCGGCGCCGGACGACGGATCCCGGCCATGAGTGAAGACCGGGGCGACGCACGGCCCAGCCGGACCACCCGGCCCCCGCGACCGGGCGCGACGCGCACCGCCCTCGCCGCGCTCAGCGGCCTGATCGCCGGATTCTGCGCCCTGGCGGTCGCCGAGCCGGCCGCAGCGCTCCTACGTCCCGAGGCGGGCCCGGTCGCGGCGGTGGGCGGTGCGGTGATCGACCGTACGCCCCCGGCCGTGCGGGACTTCGCCGTACGGAACTTCGGCACCGCCGACAAGCTGGTGCTCCAGCTCGGGATCCTGGTCCTCCTGGCGCTCTTCGCCATGGCGATCGGGGTGCTGGCGCTCCGGCACCGACGCACGGGTTCGGCCGCCGTCCTGGTCTTCGGCCTGGTCGGGGCCTTGGCGGCGGCAGGGCGTCCGGGGGGTGCGCCGGCCGACGCGCTGCCTTCGGTGGTGGGTGCCGTGGTGGCGGTGGCGGTGCTGTACCTCCTGGTCGGACGGCTCGGACCCGCCCCCGCGGCCGGAGGGCGGGGCGAGGGGGCGTACGGCGGCTTCGACCGCCGCGGCTTCGTGGTCGCGGCCACCGCCACGGCGGCGGCCTCCGCCGGTGCGGGACTCCTGGGCCGGCGGCTCACCTCCTCCGTCCAGGCGGGGGCCTCCGCCTCCCGTCACGACCTGGTCCTCCCGGCCCCGCGCTCCCCCGCAGCGGCGTTGCCGCCCGGAGCCGAGCTGAAGATTCGGGGGCTGAGCCCCTTCTTCACCCCGAACAAGGACTTCTACCGGGTCGACACGGCCCTGGTGGTGCCCCGCCTCGATGCGGCCGGGTGGCGGCTGAGGATCCACGGCGAGGGGGTCGCCCGCCCCCTCACGGTGGGCCTGCACGATCTGCTGCGCCGGGAGATCATCGAGCGGGACATCACGCTGGCCTGTGTCTCCAACGAGGTCGGCGGTCCGTACATCGGCAACGCCAGGTGGCTCGGAGTACGGCTGGCCGACCTGCTGCGCGAGGCCGGGGTACGGCCGCCGTCGGCCGGCGACCCCGCCGACCAGCTCGTGGCGCGTTCCGTCGACGGCATGACGATCGGCACACCGGTCGGGGCGGTCATGGACGGGCGCGACGCCATGCTCGCCTTCGGCATGAACGGCGAGCCGCTGCCCTTCGAGCACGGCTTCCCGGTCCGGATGGTCGTACCCGGCCTGTACGGCTATGTGTCGGCCTGCAAATGGATCGAGGACATCGAGCTGACCACGTTCGACGCGTACGACGCCTACTGGGTACGTCGGGACTGGGCTCAGCAGGCACCGGTCAAGACCGAGTCCCGGATCGACACCCCCCGTCCCCTGGCGTCCCCGAAGCCCGGCACCGTGCCGGTGGCCGGGGTCGCCTGGGCGCAGCACCGGGGCATCTCCCGGGTCGAGGTCCGGGTGGACGGCGGGAAGTGGCACACGGCCCGCCTGGCCGCCGCCGACACCCGGGACACCTGGCGCCAGTGGGTGTGGGAGTGGCACGCCGTGTCCGGCCGTCACACCCTGGAGGTCCGCGCCACGGACGGCACCGGCGCCACCCAGACCGGCCGGCGGACCGGCACCGTTCCGGACGGCGCGACGGGCCGGCACTCGGTGGTGGTCGAAGTCTCCTGAGCCCGGGGCGTACTCCGGCCGCTCTCCGTAGGCTGACCGGATGATTCCAATGTATGTCGCGGGCCTGGCGGACAGACCGGACCGGGTGGCGGGTGCCGTGGTGGGTTCGGCGGTGGGTGACGCGCTGGGCGCACCCTTCGAGTTCGGGCCCGCCGGTGTGTACACCGCCCGCTTCCCGGACGGCGTCGGCACGATGTGCGGGGGCGGCGGCTGGGATCCGGGCGAAGCCACGGACGACACGCAGATGGCCGTGCTGGTCGCGGAATCGCTGCTGGAGCGGGGCGGTCTCGACCTTCCCGACATGTTCGGCCGGTTCCGCCGCTGGGCGGCGGGCGGCCCGAAGGACATCGGGCTGCAGACCGAGGACGTCCTGACGAGCGGTGCGGAGTGGGACCTCGCGGCGGCGCTGCACTTCCAGGTCAACGGGCGTGCGGCGGGCAATGGTTCGCTGATGCGGGCGGCCACCTCCGCCGTGTACTTCGCGGCGCGGGGGCGTACGGCGACCATGGACGCCGCCCGCCGGATCGCCGCCCTCACCCACGGCGACCGGGCCGCCTGGGAGGGCACCGCCGTGCTCCACGAGCTGATCCGGGTGGCACTGGACGGCGGCGATCCGCTCTCCGCCGTCCCGAACGCCCTGGCGGGCGTGCACGAGGATCACCGCGAGCGCTGGGCCGGCGTCCTCGCGCCCGGCTGGCACCCGGAGGCGGCGACGGAGTTCAACGGTGCGGTCTGGCCGTGCCTGGGCACCGCGCTGTGGGCGCTGCGCACCACGGATTCGTACGAGAACGCCCTGGCCGCCGCCGTGGACGTGGGCGGGGACACCGACACGGTGGCCGCCGTGACCGGCGCCCTGGCGGGTGCGGTGTACGGCTACGGCGCGATCCCCGCGCGCTGGACGGAGCCGCTGCACGTGCCGTTGCCGGGGTACGGGGACCGGGTGCTGCGGACGCCCGCTCTGGTGGAGCTGGCCCGGCGGCTGGACGGTGCATCACCTCATGCGGTTCCTGTGGATTTCCGCGAGTCCTGAATCTACACATAAGGGCGATATAAGCGCAGAATGGCATAAGCAGGCCGCTCATCGCGCACGAGTGGCGGGTGGTCTGCACGGAGCGAAGGAGACGAACCTCATGTCAAACCTCTCGCACACCGGCCGTGACATGGCCAGTCACCCCGATGTTTCGGAAATGCGCGATCGCTATGCCCGCATGCTCGGTGGCCGCGATGTGGCCCTGGTGGACGCACCGGTGTTCCTCGTCGGTCTCTACTGCGCCATCTCGCCGTGGGTGCTGCACTTCACCGCGACCCAGCCCACGCTCGCGACGCACAACCTGATCATGGGTATCGCGATCGCCGCGCTGGGCCTCGGGTTCACCGTCATGCCGGAACGCATGTACGGCCTGAGCTGGGCCATCTGCGCCATGGGGATCTGGACGATCCTCTCGACCTGGATCGTCGGCAGCAGCCCCGACCTCGGCGTCGTGCTCAACAACGTCATCATCGGCGGCCTGACCGTACTGCTGGGCCTGGCCTGCGCGGCCGTGTCCATGAAGAGCGGCAAGCGGACGGTCTGAGAAAGGCGGACACCCGGTCCGGTGCCCCGGCCGGTCCGCGTGGTGCGGACCGGCCGGGGCCGTGGTGCGGACCGGCCGGGGCCGTGGTGTCTGTCCGGTGGGTCAGCTCTCCCGGAACGGCAGGTAGTCCACGTCGTACCCGAAGTACCGCGGACCGGCGAGCGCCAGGCCGCCCGGGGTGGTCCAGCGCGGGTCGCAGGGCGCCGCGAGAACGCTGACGCGCAGCCCGTAGCGCAGGCCCTCGGTGGTCACCGGGTCGCCGGTGTCGGTGTCCAGCACGCAGATGAGGTCGGGCGTGGTGGCGACCGTCTCGCCGTCCCGGGTGGCGAGCAGGTGCTCGTTCTGGAAGCCGAGTTCGAGCACCCGGCCGGCGTCGTCGCCGATCCCCTCGATCCGGGCGTTGCCACGGGCGAAGCCCCCCTCGGTGCGGCGGCTGACATCGATCACCTTGCCGGTCAGCAGATGGGTGCCGGACAGCATGGTGCGGGCCGCGAGCACCGGGTCGGTGTGCGCGGCGCGCGCCTCGCGCACCGCCGCGCCGAGCCGCTCGGCGAGCGTCAGCGTGGCGGGGACGAGCCCGTCGACGAGCTGGTCGCCGCGCATCACGGTGTCCGCGCTGGAGATCTGGCAGCCCAGCTCCACGCAGACCGCCCGCGCGATGCGCTCCGCGGCGTGGTTGGAGACGGCGTCGACGATGATGCTGTTGCCCTTGTCGTCGGCGAGCGCCATCGGGGTGTTGGCCACCCCGATCAGTCCGGGCAGCACCATCTGCGCCTCGGGGAAGGCCCGGCCCATGGCGTCGCCGTCCACCAGCGGCAGCCCCGCCTCGGCGGCGCAGGCGATCGGCAGCATGGAGTTGACGCCGCCGACCTCGATCGGCGCGATGTGGGTGGCGGCCCGGCCGATGTGCTTCTCCAGGGCGCGCAGGGCGGCCACCTCCTCGCCACCGGCGGGGACGCGTTCCAGCAGTACCGTCGGTGCCCCCATCCCGGAGACGGGGACCACCGTCGCGTCGTCCGGCACCTCGTCGAAGGCGACGAGCCGGACCGGTCCGTACTTGCGGATGGCCTCGCGGGCCAGCAGCTTGCCGATGTACGGGTCGCCGCCCCCGCCGGTGCCGAGGATGCCCGCGCCGCGCGCGATGTCGTCCAGGTTGTCGAGGTTGATCTCACGCATGTGACGCTGCTCCATGGGTGTCGCGCGCCCCGGCCGGGACGCGGGTGGTGCCGATGCCGTTAAGGTCGAGGTCGCCGACCGCCTTGACCCGGATCCGGGTCGCGCCGCCCGGCAGATAGGCCAGCGGGACCTCCTCCACGTCGACGATCCGGACCGTGCCGGGCCTGGCACCGGCGCCCTCGGCCCGGCCGACGGCCTCCTCGCGGGCCTCGGCGAGCACGGCGTCCCTGCGCCCCTCCGGGACCTGGAAGACCCGGTCGACCTCTCCGCCGACCTGGGCTATGGCGGCGCCCACCGCGTTGGCGACGTCGAAGTGGCCGGGGCGGCGCACATCGTCGAAGCCGGGCAGGGACGCGGGCACCAGCACGCTGCCGCCGCCGACCGCGACGACCGGCAGCGGACCCGCCGAGGTGCGCATCCGGTCGACGGTCTCCGCCAGCCGCTCCGCGATCCGGTCGAGCGCGCGGGCGGTGAACTCCGGGTCCAGGTGGGCGACCCGGGAGCGGTCACCGATGTCGGCGCGGCCGGCGGCGACCGCGAGGTCGGTCGCCGTGAGGGTACTGCCGCCGAAGACCAGCGCCTCCTCGGTGAGCCGGAATCCGACCGAGCGGGGGCCGGTCTCGCCGTCGGGCGACACCAGGGAGCCGCCGCCGATGCCGAGCGAGAGGACGTCGGGGATGCGGAAGTTGGTCCGGATGCCCGCGGCCTCGCTCTCGCCCGCCGCCTCGCGCGGGAAGCCGCCGGCCAGGATGCCCACGTCCGCGGTGGTGCCGCCGACGTCGACGACCGCGCAGTCGCCGAGGCCGGACAGGAAGGCGGCGCCGCGCATCGAGTTGGTGGGCCCGGAGGCGAAGGTGGCCACCGGGTAGGCGCGGGCGAAGTCCACGTCCATCAGCGTGCCGTCGTTCTGCGACAGGAAGAACGGGGCGGTCAGCGACACCTCGGCGAGCGACTTGGCGAACGACTCCACGATCGCGGCCGCCAGGTCGCGCAGCGCCGCGTTGATGATCGTGGCGTTCTCGCGGGCCAGCAGTCCGACCCGGCCGAGTTCGTGCGAGAGCGAGAAGTGCACGCCGGGGCCCAGTTCGGCGCCGAGTATCTCGGCGGCCCGGCGCTCGTCCTGTTCGGCGACCGGGGAGAACACGGACGAGACGGCCACCGAGGTCAGGCCGCGCGCGGCGATGTCGGCCGCGGTGCGCTTCAGCTCCTCGGGGTCGAGCGGCGACAGCGGCCGTCCGTCGAACTCCCGCCCGCCGTGGCAGAGATACCCCTGCCCGCCGACGGCCGCCCGCTGGCGCTCCGGCCAGTCGGTCATCGGCGGCAGCGCCGCGGTGGCCGGCAGACCGAGGCGTACCGCGGCGACGGGGGCGAGCCGGGCGCCCTCGATCAGCGCGTTGAGGAAGTGGGTCGTACCGATCATCACCGCGGTGACGGACTCCATCGGCGGGTCGAGTGCCCGGATCGCCGCGGTCACGCCGGAGGTGATGTCGGAGGTGGTGGGGGTCTTCGCGGTGGCGATGATCCGGTCGTCGTCCCCCAGAAGGGCGGCGTCGGTGTTGGTGCCTCCGACGTCGATTCCGATGCGCATGGTGTGTCTGTCTTTCGTAGGGGGTGGGGGTGTTCGGGTGGTGTACGGGTCAGGCGGCGGCCTTCGGCGACCAGGCGGTGCCGGTCTCCGCCTCGATCGCCGCCGCAGGACGTACGGGCTGTTCGAACGGCAGGTCGCGGGCGCCGCGCACCAGGCCGAGCTTGCCGAGGACGACATAGCCGAGCCCGGCCAGCAGCAGGGAGTTGAGCGCCGGGATGCCCCACCATTGGTAGTGGTCGCCGAGCCAGCCGAACAGGGAGGCGGCGGCCCACAGGGCGATCGTGGCGGGTACCCAGCTCGGTTCGGTCTCGGGCAGCCGGCCGGCGGCGCGCGAGGCATCCAGCTGCGGACGCCACTTCTTCACCACGAAGTACTCGGCGACCATGATTCCGGCGACGGGCGGGGTGAGGACGCCGAGCACCGTGAGGAAGTCGGTGAACCGGTCCAGGATTCCGGCGGCCGCGGCGAGGCTGCCGAGCACACCGATCGTGACGGTCGTGCCGACCCGGTTCAGCCGGACCTTGAAGAGCGCCTCGACCGCGCCGATCAGGCCGAGCGACGAGGAGTACAGATTCCAGTTGTTGATCTTCACGGTGGCGGAGACCAGGACGATGACGCCGATGACGCCGGAGGAGGACGTGATGATGGCGATCAGGTCGGAGGACTTCACCGCGTAGGCGAGCAGCACCCCGCCGAGGCCCAGCACGTACTCGCCGAGGCTGATGCCCACGACCGTCTGCTTCACGACATCGCCGGTGTTGCGGTTGAAGCGGGTCATGTCGGGGGTGGTGACCGCGCCGACGATGTACGAGCCGGCGACGATGGTCGCGCCGGTCGCGATGGACATGTGGGCGCCGAACGGCGCCGAGGCCACCAGGTCGCCGACGTTGTGCCGGGAGAACTCGACCATCATCGCCCAGCCCGCGAGGCCGAGGAAGGCGGGAACGGTGACGAAGGCGGTCCAGCCCATGGCGCGGAAGCCGCGCAGGACGAGCGCGGTGACGCCGAGCCCGCAGATCAGGCACCAGGCCCAGACCGGCAGCGCGGGCACGATGGAGTGCAGTCCGGCCGCGAACACCGCGGTCTGCACACCGAACCAGCCGAACAGGCTGACCGCGATGACGAGTCCGATGAGGGTGGAACCGTAACGGCCGAAGCCGGTCCAGCGGACCAGCATCGAGGTGGACAGGCCCTCCCGCATGCCGGCAATGCCGACGAATATGCAGACGATCTCAAGGATCACCGAGCCGAGCGTGAACGCCCAGAACGCGCCCCAGAAGGAGAGTCCGGCACCGAGCGCGGCGCCGAGCAGGAACTGCGTCAGGTCGGAGAGCTGGCCGAAGCGCTGGACGGCGACGTTGAACCAGGAGTAGCGGGCCGCGCGCGGCACCCGCTCCAGCGGGTAGTCCTCGTCCTGCGGCGCCCGGGGCTGGGCCTGGGCCGGCGGGGATGGCTCTTGGTGCACATCGAACTGCTGGGTCATGGGGACGGGTCCTCGGGTGAGCGGTCGGGCAGGAGGGCGCAGCAGCACGGCACGGGCCTGCTGCGGTGGGGCGGGGAGCGGGGGTTCAGAGCGGGAGGGGCGGCCCGACGGCACGGGCCCGCAGGAGCACCGCCCCGGGCAGATACGGCACCGGAAGGTCCGGTTCCGCGTGGGTGCGTACGCGCCTGGGGTCGGCCCCGGCCCGTACGGCGCCGGCCCGGGCCAGGTCGCGTACTTCGTCCCGTACGGCGTCGAGCAGCCGGCCGGGCCCCCGGCGGACGATGCGGTCGTACTGGCCGCCGACCGGGCTGGCCGCCGCGCCGAACGCCCCGGCGACGCCGCCGTGTTCGGGCCGTACGACGTCGAAGCCGGCCAGCACGTCGGCGGGTACGCCGCCCGCCCCGCCGCCGACCAGGATCAGCGGGAGGAGTCCGGCGGCGGGGCGCATCCGGTCGGCGGCCTCGGCCAGTTCGCGGTGGGCGTCGGCGCTCACGGTGATCAGGTCGGGGAAGCGCACGCTGACGGGGACGCCGCCGATGCGTTCCCCGGGGCCGGCCTCCTGCGGATAGCCGCCGGTCAGCGCCCCGACCCGGGCGCGGCGTTCACCGATGTCGGCGACCACGGCGTCCGGGAGCCCGGCCAGGAGTCCGGCGCCCCGGATGGTGCAGGCGGGTCCGCTGCCCAGGCTGAGTCCGGGCTGACGGCGCAGGTATTCCAGGCTCATCAGCGTGCCGTCGCTGCGGGTGACGAGGACGGCGGCGCCGGGGGCGAGGCCGAGGCGGGACAGAGTGGCGGTCAGTTCGTCGGCGACCCGGGCGACCAGCACGGACAGGGCCGCGTCGAGGACCGTGGCGTTCTCGCGGGCCAGCAGGTCGAGGGTGCCGACGTCGCTGGAGAGCAGGACGGTCGTGTCGGGGCCGGTCTCGGCGCGCAGGATCTCGGCGGCCTCCCGCTCCTGGCCGCCGTCGACGGGCGAGAACACGGCGGTGACGGCGAACGCCTCGGCGCGTCCGGCCAGCGAGGCGCCGAAGCGGGCGACGGCGTCCCGGTCGAGCGGCGTGGCGTCGCGCGGCGCCAGACCGCCGCCGCCCCGCACGTTCGCGGTACCGGCGCACACGGCGTCGCGCAGCGCCTCGGGCCAGCCGAAGAGCGGCCGCACGGCGTCGGCGGCCACGCCGCCCACCCGCAGCACACCGACCCGGGCGAGCCCCTGCCGTTCCCTGACCGCCCGGGCGGCGACCCGCAGGCCCACGGCGAGCTGGGTGGCCCGGCCGCGCGGCTCGGCGGGGAGCGCGCGGACGGCGGCGGCGAGCGATCCGACGGCGTCCCCGGCCACCGAGGGCACCTTGACGGCCCGCACCGCCCGGTCGCCGTCGAGGAGCACGGCATCGGTGTTGGTGGGTCCGACATCCACTCCGAGGATCATGAGGTGCCTCCGGGCGCCCGGCCCCCGTCGGCGAGGCCGGTCAGACCGAAGGCGGCGGGCCCGGCGAGCCGCAGGCCCTCGGGCGTGTACCAGGCGGGGTCCGAGGGGAGCGTGACGAGGTGGACGCGCAGCCCGTAACGGACCTCCTCGACCGGGACGGCCCAGCCGGTCCGCACGTCGACCAGGGCGATGACGTCCGGCACGACGGCGAGCGGGGTGCCGTCCTCCAGGGCCGCGACGAATTCGCTGCGCGCCTCGACGAGCACCAGCCGGCCCGCGTCGGGGCCGCCGCCCTCCAGCAGGACGCCCGTGGCGTCGTCGCTGTCTGCGCCCCCGGTGGCGTATCTGCGGACGGAGGAGACCTTGCCGGTCAGCAGCGGGGCCGGTCCTTCACCGCGGCCGAGGGCAAGGGCGCGGGTGACCGATCCGGCGACGGCGTGCCGGGCGGCCTGCCCGGCGGTGAGGGGGTAGTCGGTGGAGGCGGCGCGCCCGCCGAAGGCGACGACGGCGGCGCGGGCGAACTGTTCGAGGTGTACGCCGTCCACGTCGTCGACCACGACGGTGTGCCCGTGTTCGTCCGCGAGGACGGCCGGTCCGGGGCGCAGCCCGGCCAGCTCCAGGACGTTCTGGTCCATCCGGGGAAAGGCCCGGCCCATCGAGTCGGCGTCCAGCAGCCCCAGCCCCAGCCGGGCCGCCCAGGCGACGGCGACACAGCCGTTGAGGCCGCCGATCTCGCTGCTCATCACCGCGGCGACCGGTGCGCCGTGCAGCGCCTCGAAGCGGTCCCGCAACCGTGCGGGCTCGTCCCGTCCGCCGATCCGTTCGGCGGCGACGGCGGGCGATCCCACCAGCCCCACGGGCATGACGAGCGCGTCCGCCGGGAGCGCGGCCGGGTCGACGACGGGCACCGGACCGCATTCCTCGATCGCCTGTCCGGCGACGGGAAGGGTCACATCGGCGGGTCCGCCGCCCCCTGATCCCAGGACGGCACAGCCCCGCGCGAAGTCGGCGAGTGCTCCGGCGTCCACGTGCATGAATCCCAGCGTACGGAGCCGGATCGCGCTCCCCATGGGCCATGGGCCCGTGATTCGGCGGCCGGGTGTGCTCGTGGCACATCGGCGGCACACTGGATGGATGGCGAACATCCTGGAGCTCCTCTCCTCCCCCGGGCTCGAAGCGGTCCGCCCGCTGGTGGGCCCGCTCGACGCGGTGGAGGTCACGGGGGTACGGCTGGAGCCGCGCCCGGACCGGCTCGCCGCGATCCCCGCCGGGACGGTCGCGGTACTGCTGACCCCGGTGCCGGGGCATCTGCTGGACGTGGCGGTACGGGACGCGGCCGCGGCGGGGGCGGCCGCGCTGGTCCTGACGGGCGTGACCGAGGCGCCGCACGGGCTGCCCGCCGAGGTGACGGCCACGGCACGGGCGCTGGCCGAGCGGGGCCGGGTCGCGGTGCTGTACGCCGAGGGGGACCTCGCGGCCCTCGTGGTGGCGGTGGAGCGGGCGGTGGCCGGGTCGGCGGCGGACGCGCTGGCCAGGGTCGCCGCCGCGGCGCGGGAGGTGACGGCGGTCGCGGGCGACCCCGGCCGGGTGGCCGCGGCGGCCGGCCGCGCCCTCGGCGTACCCGTGGAGCTGCGCGCCGCCGGTCCGGGCGAGGAGGGCGCGGTCGCCGCCGGCCCGGACGGCGAGATCCGGCTCTCGGCCCCGGCCCGCCCGGGTCACGCGGGTACGGCGGTGCGTTCGGTCCTCGCGCTGGCGGCGCTCGCCGCGGCGGGCGGCGGGCACGGCGACGTCCCGGTGCGCTCCCGCGGCCGGCTGCTCGCCGAACTGCTCGTCGCCCCGCAGGACCAGGCCGCCCGGCTGGCCGCCCGGGGCCGGGCGCTCGCACTGCCGGTGGACGGCTGGCACATCGCTCTGCGGGTGGAGGCGGGCGGCCTGGACGCCTCGAACCGGCCGAAGGCCCTGGACGCGGTCATGTCCCAGGCGCTGACCCTGCTGCGGAGCTGGGACGGCGCGACGCCGGCCCCCTCCACCCCGTCAACCCCGCAGTCCGCCGACTCCGTCCAGTGGAACGCCGCCCTGGTCGACGACGCTCTGGTCCTGCTCAGCACCTGGCCCGCCGACCCGGGGGCCAACGGGCGGCGCGCCACCCTGGCGCGGGCCCGCCGGGTGGTGGACCGGCTGGCCGGACTGCGCCCGGAGGCCGGTCTGCGGTGTGGGGTGGGCTCACCGCACCGGGGTCCGCTGGGCATCCGTACCTCCGCCCGGGAGGCCCGCGCCGCGGTGCCGCGCGGTGCGGGGGCCACGGTGGCGGCGCACGACGCGGTGGGCCTGGACCGGATGCTGCTGGAGTGGTACGCCTCCGACACGGCGCGCGAGGCGGTCAGCGAACTCCTCGCCCCGGTACTGGCGTTGGGCCCGGAGCGCGCCGAGCCACTGCTGCGCACGCTCCAGGGCTACCTGGACCACAACAACTCGCCGGCCCGTGCCGCGGACGCGCTCCATCTGCACCGCAACGCGGTGGGCGCCCGCATCCGCAAGATCGTCCAGCTGACGGGCGCCGATCTGAACGAGCCGGATGTCCGCCTGGCGCTCCAACTGGCCTGCCGCGCGGGCCTGTCCGCCGACCGGAGCGAGCCGGCCACCACCACCGGCGGCTCGACCGTCGGCGGCACGACCACCGGCGCCGCCGACGGGCCGTCGCCGGGGCGGGACGCCGCCCGGTGACGCCCCGGCCCCAAGGATCCGAGGACCGACCATGCCGACAACCTCGCCCCTCCTCGACCGCGTCCGGGATGCCCATGCCCGCATCGATGCGGTGCGGCGCCCCGAGCTCTGGATCGATCTGCGCCCCCGCCACGACGTGGAGGCGGAGGCCGCACGGCTGGACGCCCGCCTGACCGCGGGCGAGCGGCTCCCCCTCGCGGGCCGGCTGCTGGCCGTCAAGGGAAACATCGACGTGGCCGGCCTCCCCACCACCGCGGGCTGCCCTTCGTACGCGTACGAGCCGGGCTCCGACGCCCCGGCGGTTGCCCGGCTGCGCGCCGCCGGAGCCCTGGTGATCGGCACGACCAATATGGACCAGTTCGCCACGGGCCTGACCGGCATGTGTTCCCCGTACGGCGCGGTGGCCTGCGCGTACGATCCCGACCGGGTCGGCGGCGGTTCGAGCTCCGGTTCGGCGGTCGCCGTGGCCCTGGGCATCGTGGATCTCGCCCTGGGCACCGACACCGCGGGCTCCGGCCGTGTCCCCGCCGCGTTCAACGGCGTCTTCGCGGTGAAGCCGACGCGCGGTCTCGTCCCGACGGAAGGTGTGGTTCCCGCCTGCGCGAGCCTGGACTGTGTCACCGTGTTCGCCCGTACGCTCGCCCAGGCCGAAGAGGCTGTGGCGCTGATGACCGCCCCGGCCCCGCGCCCCGACCGCCCCCGCGTTCAGGGCCCCTGGCGGATCGCGGTCCCGCCCACCGCGCAACTCGGCGAACTCGCCGCGGGCCGGGCGGCGGCGTACGAGTCGACGGCCGCCCGGCTCCGCGCGGCAGGCGCGGTGCTCCGGCCGATCGACCTGACGCCGTTCACCGAGGCCGCCGCGATGCTGTACGACTCCGCTCTCGTCGCAGAGCGCTACACCGCCGTCGGCGCGTTCGTCGACGGCACGCCCACCCCGCCCGGCCTCGACCCCACGGTGGCCCGGATCATCAGCGGGGCCCGTGACATCCCGGCCCACCGGCTCTTCGCCGATCAGGCCCGGCTGGCCGGACTCCGTGCCGCCGCGACGGCCGCACTCGCCGACGCGGACGCCCTCCTGCTGCCCACCGCGCCGGAACACCCCACGCTCGCCGGGGCCGTCGCGGACCCTCCGGCCGCCAACGCCCGCCTCGCACGGTTCACCGGCTCCACCAACCTGTTCGGCCAGTGCGCGATCGCGATCCCCGCCGGTGAGGTGGACGGCCTGCCGTTCGGCGTGATGCTGATCGGCCCGGCACACACCGACGTCCGCCTCGCCCGCATCGCCGAACTCACCGGGCTTACCCGGCTTACCGGGCTCACCGACAACGCCTCCCCCATTGTCCCCAAAGACGGTTGACCGCTCACCAACACACCTGTTCCACTGGGCAGATGCGCCCTCAGTTGCGGCTGGTCACCCGTGACCACATCGACTTCGGTCGAGTGTGGTCCGCCTCGTGTTGCCGCTGACCGTTCCACGTCAGCGCTCCGACCGACCGGTTTTCCGCAGCACGAGATGAGGCTTCGCCATGCCCGTCGAGTTTCTCGGCATCGCAGCAACGAACGAAGGTTCCGAAGTGATACCCCGCTCCGGGGCGTCCTTCGACAAGGAGTACACCCTCAAGCTGGCCCGCGCGCACGAGGACCACGGCTGGGACCGGGTGCTGTTCGCCTACGCCTCCGGCGCCCCCGACCCGTCCCCGGCCGCCGCCTATGTCGCGGCCCACACCGAAAAGCTCCAGATCCTGGTGGCGCACCGCCCCAACGTCTCGTACCCGACGTTCGCGGCCAAGACCTTCGCGACCCTGGACCGGATCAGCGACGGCCGCCTGGCCGTGCACTTCATCACCGGCGGCAATGACCACGAGCAGCAGCGCGAGGGCGACTTCCTGACCAAGGACGAGCGGTACGAGCGCACCCGTGAGGCCATCCGGATCATCAAGAGGGCCTGGACATCGCACGAGCCCTTCGACCACGAGGGCACGCACTACCGCTTCAACGACTTCGTGAGCGACACCTTCCCCGTGCAGCAGCCACGTCCGCAGGTCTCGTTCGGGGGTTCCTCACCGGCGGCGTACGCGGCCGGGGGCGCCGAGGCCGACATCTACTGCCTGTGGGGCGAACCGCTGGCACAGACCGCGGAGCAGATCGCCTCGGTGAAGGAGGCCGCGCGGGCGGCGGGCCGCACGGACGTGCCGAGGATCCAGGTCGCCTTCCGCCCGATCATCGCGCCCACCGAGGAACTGGCCTGGGAAAAGGCCCACCGCACCCTGGCCCGGATCAAGTCCCGCAAGTCCGGCACACCACGGAACACCCCGGAGAACACCGGCTCCCGGCGTCTCCTCGCGGTGGCCGCCGCGAACGACCGTCATGACCGCGCCCTGTGGACACCGACCGCGGCGGAGACCGGCGGCGCCGGCAACTCGACGGCCCTGGTGGGAACACCGGAAACAGTGGCACAGGCCCTGCTGGACTACTACGACCTGGGCGTGGACATCATCTCGGCCCGCGGTTACGACCTCCTGGACGACGCGATCGACTTCGGCCGCCACGTCATCCCGACAGTCCGCGAAGAAGTAGCCAAGCGCGACGCGGCCAACTCGGCCGCATAGCCCCTCCGGCCACCTCCAGCCCCTCCGGCGTTCGAGGAGCGGGGGCCCGGGGGCAGAGCCCCCGGTCGCGGGAAGGGGCGGGGAGGGAAACAGCCCCGCCGCAGGCGCACCCCGCCCCGCGGGCGTACCCCGCCCCGCCCCGCAGGCGCACCCGCACCCGCACCCGCACCCGCACCCGCACCCAGCGGATACTCACCCCACAGAGCTGTACGCCACAACCCCCCGCAACACCGCGTCCACCGCCTTGTGCGCACTGCGAGCCACAGAACTCCCGTCCCGCGGCGCCGCAGCCGCGATCTGCCCCAGCACGTCGATCACCTGCTTGCACCACCGCACGAAGTCCCCGGCCGGCATCTCCGCCTCGCCCAGCACCTCGTCCAGTGTCCGCCCCGACGCCCACATGTAGACCGCCCAGGCGAAGCCCAGATCGGGTTCGCGCTGTCCGACCCCCTCCGCCTGATTGATCTTGAAGTCCTCCTCAAGGGCGTCCAGCCGCCCCCAGATCCGGACCATCTCGCCCATCGCGGACCTCGCGGGCCCCGACGGCAGCTTCGGGGCCACCGCGTCGTCCGCCTGCCGCGCCTCGTACACCAACGCCGAGACGCAGGCCGCCAGTTCGGCGGGGTTCAGCCCCTCCCACACCCCCGCACGCAGGCATTCGCTCGCCAGCAGATCGAGCTCGCCGTAGAGCCGCGCCAGCCGGCGCCCGTGCTCGGTGACCTCGTTGCCCCGCAGATAGTCGAGCTCGGTGAGCAGCGCGACGATCCGGTCGAAGGTGCGGGCGATCGTGTTCGTCCGCCCCTCGATCCGACGCTCCAGCTGCCGCGTGTCGCGCTGCAGCCGGTGATACCGCTCGGCCCACCGCGCATGGTCCTCGCGCTCGTCGCATCCGTGGCAGGGGTGCGCGCGCAGCTCCGCCCGGTAGCGGGCGATCTCCCGGTCGTCGGCCGCGGCGGACCGCCCCTTGCGGTGCCGCTCCGGAACTATGTGCCCGGCCTTGGTCCGCAGTGCGGAAGCCAAGTCACGACGCGACTGCGGGGAGCGCGGATTGAACGACTTCGGCACCCGCATCCGCTCCAGCGCCTCCACCGGAACCGGGAAGTCGATCGAGGCGAGCCGCTTGACCTGCCGCTCGGCGGTGAGCACCAACGGCCGTGGGCCGTCGTGGTATTCGAGCCCGCGGTGGCCGTGCCCATTGGTTCGCCCGGCGGGCAGACCCGGGTCGAGCACCAGCGCCAGCCCGGCGAACTTGCCGGTGGGCACATGGATCACATCGCCGGGCTTGAGCCTCTCCAGCGACGCCGCCGCCTCGGCCCGCCGCTGCGTCGCGCCCTGCTTGGCGAGCTCCGTCTCCCGGTCCTTGAGTTCGCGGCGCAGCCGCGCGTACTCCTCGAAGTCACCGAGGTGGCAGGTCATGCCCTCCCGGTAGCCCTCCAGCCCTTCCTCGTTCTTCTGGACCTGGCGGGAGATCCCGACCACCGACCGGTCGGCCTGGAACTGCGCGAAGGAGGTCTCCAGCAGCTCGCGCGACCGGTGCCGCCCGAACTGCTGCACCAGGTTGACGGCCATGTTGTAGGACGGCCGGAAGCTGGAGCGCAGCGGATACGTACGCGTACCCGCGAGTCCGGCCAGCGCGCCCGGATCCATGCCTCGCTGCCAGAGCACCACCGCGTGGCCCTCGACGTCGATGCCGCGCCGCCCGGCCCGGCCGGTCAGCTGGGTGTACTCGCCGGGGGTGATGTCGGCGTGCTGCTCGCCGTTCCACTTGACGAGCTTCTCCAACACCACCGAGCGTGCGGGCATGTTGATGCCGAGTGCGAGGGTCTCCGTCGCGAAGACGGCCTTGACGAGCCCGCGCACGAACAGCTCCTCGACGACCTCCTTGAACGTCGGCAGCATGCCCGCGTGGTGCGCGGCGATGCCCCGCTCCAGCCCTTCGAGCCACTCGTAGTAGCCCAGGACGTGAAGGTCCTCGCCGGGGATGGACGCGGTGCGCTCCTCGACGATCTCGCGGACCAGTCGCCGCTTCTCCTCGTCGTTGAGCCGCAGTCCGGCGTGCAGGCACTGCTGCACGGCGGCCTCGCAGCCGGCCCGGCTGAAGATGAACGTGATGGCGGGGAGCAGCCCTTCGGCGTCCAGCCGGTCGATGACCTCGGGCCTGGCCGGTGTCCAGATCCGGCTGCGCTGGCGGCGCTCGCGCTCCCGGTCCGCCTCGCGGACCATCTTGCCGCGGCGGCGCTCACGCGGGTTGTACCCCCGCTGGTTCTCCATCCGGGCGAGCCGGACGAGGTCGGGGTTGACCTCGCGGCGTCCGGCGCCGCGGCCGCCGTGGTCGGTCTCCTCCTCGAAGAGGTCGTACATCCGGCGGCCCGCCAGCACGTGCTGCCAGAGCGGCACGGGGCGGTGCTCGGAGACGATCACCTCGGTGTCACCGCGTACGGTGTCCAGCCAGTCGCCGAACTCCTCGGCGTTGGACACCGTCGCCGACAGTGACACGAGGGTCACGGAGTCCGGGAGGTGAATGATCACTTCCTCCCAGACGGCGCCCCGGAAGCGGTCGGAGAGGTAGTGCACCTCGTCCATCACCACATGGCCGAGGCCGCGCAGTGCCTGGGAGCCCGCGTACAGCATGTTCCGCAGCACCTCGGTGGTCATGACGACCACCGGGGCATCGGCGTTGACGCTGTTGTCGCCGGTCAGCAGGCCGACCTTCTCGGGCCCGTATCGCTTGACCAGGTCGGCGAACTTCTGATTGGACAGGGCCTTGATCGGCGTGGTGTAGAAGCACTTCCGCCCCTGTGCCAGGGCGAGGTGCACGGCGAACTCGCCGACGATCGTCTTGCCCGAGCCGGTCGGAGCGGCGACGAGCACGCCCTTGCCGGCCTCCAGGGCCTCACAGGCCTCGATCTGGTAGGGGTCCAGATCGAATTCGTACATCTCGCGGAAGGGCGCGAGTGCGGTGGCCTGCTCGGCGGCGCGGATCCGAGAAGCCTGGTATCGCTCAGCTGGTGAGAGGTCCTCTGTCATCGTGCTTTCGAGACTACCCGCCACCTCTGACACCAGGCGCGATCTTTAAATCCCGCCCGAAGAACCCGGCGCGAGCACCCGCACCGCACCGGGCACACAGCGCGCGGTCAGCGGTAGCTCCCCGAGCTGTTCACCGTCCGCGTACGCGGTGACACCCGCTGCGACCAGCTCGATCGAGGAGACCCGGTGCACGGTGACCTTGGGATGGCTGAGATGCGTTCCCTTGTAGACGCGGGGGAACACCTTGAGCAGGGTGGTACGGCTGCAGTCCCCGACGACGGTCACGTCGAACAGCCCGTCGTCCATCACCGCGTCCGCGCAGATCCGCATCCCCCCGCCGTACGTCGACCCGTTGCCGACGGCGATGAGCGTCGCCTCGATCTCCCTGACCGGTCCGTCGTCCAGCCTGACGCGATACGGAATGGGCTTGAACGCGGCGAGTTCGGCGAGGATCGCGAGGTCGTACTTGAACCGTCCGCCGACCCAGCGCATCCGGTTCCCCCGGTCGTTGACCCGGGAGTCGAACCCGGAGGCGAGCACCGACCCGAACCACAGCTCGCCGACCCGCCCGAGGTCGATCTCGCGGGCGCCGCCCCCCTTGAGCGCGTCGGCGGCCAGCCGTCCGGCAGCGGCCGGATCCCGTATCGGCAGCCCGAGCGCACGGGCGAAGTCGTTCCCGGTGCCGACGGCGACGACCCCGAGCGGGGTCATCGTTCCCGCGACGGCCTGCAGGGCGAGGGACATCATGCCGTCCCCGCCCACGGCTATCAGCGCCCCGGTCCCGCCCGCGACGGCCTCACGGGCCCGCCGCAGAGCGTCGTCGGCGTCCTCACCGAGAACCGTACGCACGGAGAATCCGGCCTCCCGCAACGCGGAAGCGGCCGGCTGCGCGGCACGCGCGCCCCGGCCGCGTCCTGCGGTGGGATTGACAAAGAGGGTGATCTCGCTGGTCACCCGGGGACCTTACAAGGTCAGGTGATGTCGTCGTAACCGTTCACCCGGTCCCGGTCCGAACTCGCCTGTGCGGGCAGCGACCGGGCGGACGAGACCGATTCGATCTCACCGACGTCCTCGGGAGTGAGGTCCAGTTCCGACGCCTCGTCATCATCCAGTTCGGCGTCGGGATCGGCACGGCGTCGCCGCTTGTCGTTCAGCAGGGAGAAAGCGACCGCCATGAAGTACAGGACCACGATCGGACCCGCGAGCGCGATCATCCCCACGGGGTCGGTCGTGGGAGTCGCCACTGCCCCGAAGACGAACACCCCCATGACCACACCGCGCCACCAGCCGAGCATGCGACGCCCGGTCACTATGCCCGTCAGGTTCAACATGATCAGGAGAAGCGGCAGCTCGAAGGCCGCTCCGAAGATGAGCACCATCCTGACCGTGAAGTCGAGGATCTTGTCCATCGGGAGGATGTTCGCCGACCCGTCGGGCGTGATGCCCAACAGGACGCGCATGCTGATCGGAAGGATCGTGTAGGCGAGCGCCGCACCACCGAGGAACAGCGGCACCGCGGCCGCCACGAAGGCGTACGTGTACTTCCGCTCGTGCTTGTGGAGCCCGGGTGCCACGAACGCCCACAGCTGATACAGCCATATCGGGCTGGCGATGATGACGCCGGCCATGAGGCTGACCTTCACGGTCGTCGTGAAGGGGGAGAGGAGGTCGGTGTATGCAATGACCGCGCACGCGCCTCCCGTTGTCTCGCCCAGCCCCTTCTCACAACGGGGCACGGGAGCGGAGAGGAACTCCATCAGCGCCTGGCTGTAGAAAGCTGCGGCGATCGTTACGACAACGATGGCCAGCATGCCCTTCGCCAGCCGGTTACGCAGCTCACGCAGGTGCTCCACCAAGGGCATGCGGCCCTCTGGGTCGGTCTCCTGCTTGCGGGCAGACTTGAGCAACCCACGTCCTCATCTCGTGCAGCAGGCCCTCACTGATCAGGGCGCCTGCGTCGGCCCGGTTCTTGTCAGCGCTTGGTCGAGTCGGTCGGCTCCGCGACCGGACGCGAGCTGCTCACGTCGCCGGGGGCGGCCTTGATGGTGCGCTGGGCGGCCTGGTCCTGGGCGGCGTCGTTGGCGGCCGGCTCGGCCGGGGTCGCCGACGGGCTGCCCTCGGACTTCATCGCCTTGGCCTCGCTCTTGAGGATGCGGGCCGACTTGCCGAGCGAGCGAGCCATGTCGGGAAGCTTCTTCGCGCCGAACAGCAGAACAATGACGACGAGGATCAGGATGATCTCGGGAGCGCCGAGCCTTCCGAACATATGCGTGTACCTTCTCACCGAGGCAGCAGGGGTGGGGCGGATGGAACCTCGGACAGACGTCCGATCTTCTTACCGTCAGCGATCGTATCCCGCAGGAGTAAACGCAGGGCAATACCCATGCATCCTTGCGATTACGGCCCACGCCTCGCTCTCAGGGCCGCTTCAGCAGCGTACCCCCCGGAACCGCGAAACAGGAGGCCGCGCCCGCCCCGATCGATCGGCCCTGCTCACAGGGGTTGACGGGTGGATGCGGCGGCGGGGCCTAGCGCAGCGCCTCGCCGGTGGCGGCGAGGTTCGTCGCCGCCTTTTCGAGGTCCTCCGCCGCCCGGTTGATGCGCTGGGTGGTCCGCGTCACCTGGCGCCCGAGCCGCTGGGCCTCGATGAAGACCTTGACGGCCAGCACGCCGAGAACGGCGATCCCGAGAAATCCCAGGGCGATGGCGAGCATGGGCCAGAACATGGGCTGAGCCTCGATGTGTCTAGGTGTCCGACGGGCTGAAATCCGGCGCGAAGAATTTCCGAAAGCTTGGTGCGGAGGAATTCCGGGAGCCGGTGCGGAGTGGGCCAGGGCCTCTCGTTCGGATCATGCCGGGCTCGATCCAGACGCAAGACCCTAGAGGCCGGGGTGCAGACGCAGCGTCCGCACCCCGCCCCTGGTGAGGAGTTCGACTATCCGCTCCCCCGCGGGCTTGCGGACGGCCGCATCGCACCGCGGGCAGGTGAAGGAGTAGAACGTCGTCCGGCGGCTGGCCCCCACCACGAGGCGAACGGCGCCCGCCGCCAGTTCGAACCGTTCTCGGCAGTCCGGGCAGGCGGCCTTGAACCGTACGGACTCGGGCACCACCACGGTCGGGACACCTGACACCACAGACATATTGCTCATATCTTCCTCAGGTTTCCGCTCAGGCCGGTTCGTCGTACGCGGCGAGCGCCGCACGGGCCGCCTGCCGGGCGCTCCGTGCCAGCTCCGGCGGGGAGACGATGCGGCCCTCGCCGCCCAGCCGCAGCGCGAGCCTGCGCAGCGAGGCCGGGTCGGGGGTGCGCAGGGTGATCCGGAGCCCGCCGTCGGGCAGCTCCTGCGCACTGTCGTGCGGGTAGTACTCGGCGACCCAGCGTCCGCCGGGGCCCACCTCCACGACGACTTCCGGGTCCTCTGCGGCCGGCTGGACGAGCCCCTCGGACAGGTCCCGGAGTTCCAGCTCGGGCGGGGCTGCGGGCTCGTCGAGCAGCCGGATCTCGGCGACCCGGTCGAGCCGGAACGTACGCCGGTCCTCGGACGACCTGCACCAGGCCTCCATGTACGTGTGCCCCACGGCGAACAGCCGGATCGGGTCCACCTCGCGCTCGGTCAGTTCGTCGCGCGCGGGCGAGTAGTAGCGCAGCCAGAGGCGGCGCCGCTCGGAGATCGCCCGGTCGACATCGGCGAAGACGCCGCCCTCGGACTCGAAGGTGACCGAGAGCCGGGAGCTCGCCGCCCCCACCTCGCCGGCCGCGGTCTCCAGCTTGGCGGTGGCGCGCAGCAGCGCCTGCCGGTCGCTCTCGCGCAGCCCCGGCAGCGTGGCCACCGCACGGGCGGCGACCAGGAGGGCCGTCGCCTCGTCGGCCGCGAGCCGCAGCGGCTCGGCGACGTCGTCCGGGTTGTGCCACCAGATGCGGTCGCCGTCGGTGTCGATGTCGAGCAGGTCCCCGCCGCGGAAGCTCGTACCGCACATGGGCAGCACGTCGAGGTCCGAGATCAGTTCGTCCTCGGTGATCCCGAAGGCGCGGGCGACGTCCTGGACATGGGCGCCGGGGCGCTCGCGGAGGTACGTCACCAGGGAGAGCATCCGGCGGGTCTGGTCGATCGCGTTCGTGGCCATGGGTTGCCGTCCCTCTCTCAGTCCTTGGCCACGGCGCGCAGCCGGTCCACCACATCGGCCCGCAGATCGGCGGGTTCCTGTACGACGACGTCCGGGCCGAACTCGACGAGCCAGGCGTCCAGACCGTGTCCGTACGGAATCTCCAACTCGTCCCACCCGTTCCCGAGTTCCCGGACCGACACGGCGCGCGAGCGCAGCGGGTAGCCGGCTCCGGTGCGGAGCCTGATCAGCGCGGTCCGGGTGGCCGTCTCCCCCGCCCAGCTCTCGACGGTCTCGCGTACGGTCACGACGTCGGGCACCTCGGTGGTGAAGGCCCCGGCCCGGGAGCGGACCCGGCCGGTGATCCGGGAGAGCCGGAACACCCGCTCGGCGCCGCGGTCCCGGTCCCAGCCGGCCAGGTACCAGTGTCCGCGCCAGCACTCCAGGGTCCACGGCTCGACCTGGCGCTGCTCGGACGTGGCGGCGTTGCCCTTGCGGTAGTCGAAAGTGACCGGGCGGCGGTCGCGGCAGGCCAGCATCAGCGGCTCGAACGCCGCTTCGTGGACGGGGATGCGCGGTTCGAGGGCGCTGTGCACCTCGTACGTGTCCTCGGCCTCCGGCATGCCGGCGGC
The DNA here is from genome assembly GCF_042677325.1 of Streptomyces sp. NPDC127117. Classification (NCBI taxonomy): domain Bacteria; kingdom Bacillati; phylum Actinomycetota; class Actinomycetes; order Kitasatosporales; family Streptomycetaceae; genus Streptomyces; species Streptomyces sp. NPDC127117. The sequence goes on along the minus strand of NZ_JBHXTM010000047.1, from coordinate 12,995 downwards.
CCGCAGCTTCTGGAGCGCACCGCTGGCGGCACCGGCCAGCCGGGCCTGCTGCCAGACCTTGGCGGCGAGTCCGAGCGCGGCGGCCTCCTCGGCGTCCAGCGTGATCGGGGGCAGCCGGTTGCTGTCGCGGCGGGCGAGATATCCCGTGTCGCCGTCCAGGTTCTCCACGGTCTCGATGATCAGACCGAGCTCGCGCAGATCGTCCTTGTCGCGCTCGAACATCCGGTTGAAGGCGTCGTCGGAGCCCGCTTCCAGATAGGCCTCGATGGAGCCGCGCAGCTCGCGCTTGCTGAGCGGGCGGCGGGTTCCCAGCAGGCACAGCGCCAGGTTCATCAGCCGCTCGGCCTTGGCAATCGCCATCGACGCCCTTTCTGTTTCGCTCTACGACGGTCGACCGTACCGCTACGCGGTGCCGGGACAAAAGCGAGGGCCCGTGCCTGGTGGCACGGGCCCTCGTATCGCACGGATGCGGATCAGACGGCGACCAGGTCGCAGACGAAGATCAGCGTCTCGCCGGGCGCGATGCGGCCGCCACCGGCGCCGCGGTCGCCGTACGCGAGGTGCGAGGGAATGGTCAGCTGGCGACGGCCGCCGACCTTCATGCCCTGAACACCCTGGTCCCAGCCGGCGATGACCTGGCCGGCACCGAGCTGGAACTGCAGCGGGGCGCCGCGGTTCCAGGAGGCGTCGAACTCCTCGCCGGTGGAGAAGGACACGCCCACGTAGTGGACGGAGACGGTGGCGCCCGCCTTGGCGACCGCGCCGTCGCCCTCCCAGATGTCCTTGATCTCCAGCTCGGCCGGCGGCTCGCCACCCGGGAAGTCGATCTCGGGCTTCTCGATGCTCACTGACTTGCTCCTCTTGATGATGAACTGGGCAACCGGGACAGTCTTACATCTTCGCCAGCAGGTCCACGGCGAAGACCAGCGTGGACTTGGCGGGGATGGTCTGCTGCGCCTTGTCACCGAAGCCCTGGTCCGGCGGGATGACCAGGAGCACCCGGCTGCCGATCTTCTTGCCGACCAGACCGTTCTTCAGGCCCTTCAGGGTCACCTGGGCGAGCGGGAAGGTCTGCGTCTTGCCCGCGGCGTAGGTGCTGTCGAAGGTCTTGCCGTCCTTCCACAGCAGTCCCACGTAGTTCACGACGACGCTGTCGGTGTCCTTCACCACGTCGCCCTTCGACTCCAGGATGTAGTTGGAGACGAGCTTCGACGGCGGGTCGCTCTTGGTCGGGATGGTGACCTTGGGGGCCTTGCCGTCCGTGTTGGTGCCGACCTTCGGCAGGTCGATGTTGTCCTGGGCGACCTCGGTGCCCTTGGCGGAGGCCGGGATCTGCGTCGCCTTCAGGACGTCGACGACGAAGACGAGCGTGGCCTTGGGCTTGATGTCGCCCTGGCCCTGGTCGCCGTATCCGAGCTCCGGCGGGATGACCAGCTGGACCCTGCTGCCGACCTTCTGGCCGACGAGGCCCTTGTCCCAGCCCTGGATGACCATGCCGGCGCCGAGGGTCAGGTCGAACGGCTGCTTGCGGTCGAAGCTGTTGTCGAACGGCTTGTCGGAATCCCAGGACTGACCGAGGTAGTTGACCTGGATCGCGTCGCCGTTCTTGAGCGTGGCGCCGTCTCCCTCGCTGACGACTCTGGTCTTCAGCTCCTTGGGCGGGTTCCCCGTGCCCTTGGCCAGGGTCGGCTTCTCACCGAATTTCGCGCCCGCGGTGATCGCGGGGAACCCGTCCTTCGACGTGGCGGAAGCGGAAACGGAATCGGAGCCCTTTTCGTCGCCGCAGGCCGCTGTCAGCAGCAACAGGGGGACGACGAGAAGGCCGGCAAGTCGGCGCACTTGTTCCTCAGATCTCAGACGGCACAGTTGGGTGAGTCCCCGACACTCTAGGGCGTACGCAGGGCCCCGTACGAGGAACGTACGGGGCCCGCGTCGCGTCGGCGGCCGGGATCGTGCGGTGCCGGCTCACATACCCGCGATCAGCTTCTCCACTCGGTCATCCACCGAACGGAACGGGTCCTTGCACAACACGGTGCGCTGTGCCTGGTCGTTGAGCTTGAGGTGGACCCAGTCGACGGTGAAGTCCCGCCGCTGCTCCTGCGCCCTGCGGATGAAGTCGCCGCGCAGCCGCGCCCTGGTGGTCTGCGGGGGCACGGACTTGCCCTCGAAGATCTTCAGGTCGTTGCAGACGCGGGCGGCCTGTCCCTTGCGCTCCAGGAGGTAGTACAGGCCGCGACGACGGTGGATGTCGTGGTACGCGAGGTCTATCTGGGCGACCCGCGGATGCGACATGGTCATGTTGTGCTTGGCCCGGTACCGCTCGATGAGCTTGTACTTCATCACCCAGTCGATCTCGGTCTCGATCCGGTCGAGGTCCTCGGCCTCGATCGCGTCGAGCGTGCGGCCCCAGAGCTCCAGGACCTGGGCGACGGTTCCGGTACGGATGCCACGGCGGTCGACGAAGTCGACGGCCTTCTCGTAGTACTCGCGCTGCACCTCGATGGCGGACGCCTCACGACCACTGGCCAGGCGCACCTTGCGCTGCCCGGTGGTGTCGTGGCTGACCTCGCGGATCGCCCGGATCGGGTTCTCCAGCGTCAGGTCCCGCATCACCGTGCCCGCTTCGATCATGCGGAGCACCAGATCGGTCGCGCCGACCTTGAGCAGCATGGTCGTCTCGGACATGTTGGAGTCGCCGACGATGACGTGGAGGCGGCGGTAGCGCTCCGCGTCGGCGTGCGGTTCGTCACGCGTGTTGATGATCGGGCGGGAACGCGTGGTCGCGGAACTGACGCCCTCCCAGATGTGCTCGGCACGCTGGCTGACGCAGTAGACCGCGCCCCGGGGGGTCTGCAGCACCTTGCCCGCGCCGCAGATCAGCTGCCTCGTGACGAGGAAGGGAATGAGGATGTCCGCGAGCCGGGAGAATTCTCCGTGCCGTGCCACGAGGTAGTTCTCGTGGCATCCGTAGGAGTTTCCCGCCGAGTCGGTGTTGTTCTTGAAGAGATAGACGTCGCCCGCGATTCCCTCCTCGTGCAGGCGGCGTTCGGCATCGACGAGCAGGCCTTCGAGAATGCGCTCGCCGGCCTTGTCGTGAGTGACCAGTTCGGTCAGGTTGTCGCATTCGGGGGTTGCATATTCCGGATGCGATCCCACGTCGAGGTAGAGGCGGGCGCCGTTCCGCAGAAAGACATTGCTGCTGCGGCCCCATGACACAACACGGCGGAAGAGGTAGCGCGCCACTTCATCAGGGGACAGTCGGCGCTGTCCCCTGAACGTGCACGTGACGCCGTACTCGTTCTCCAGCCCGAAAATGCGGCGGTCCATGACTGAACATTACGCCTGATGGCCTGAGCTGAAACCGGGTTCGACAGCACCGTTTCGATCATTTTCCGATCCCCGTACGGAAACGGCCGTACGCCCGGGAACTGCGAGTACCCTTCCCGTCGCCAGCAGGACGAGCAGCGCCGCCACCCCACCGGCCCCCGCGACGGCGAAGCTCCACGAGGTGCCGCCCAGCTCGACGGCCGGGCCCGCCACGGCCGTTCCCGCCGCCGCGCCCACCCCGAACGTCGTCACCAGCCAGGAGAACGCCTCGGTCACGGTGCCCCGGGGAGCGTGCCGGTCGACCACGATGAAGGAGCAGGCGATCGCGGGCGCGAGAAAGACTCCGGCCACTGCCGCCAGTGCGGTCATGGCGACCACTCCGGGGGTCAGCATCAGCGGCAGATAGCCCAGTGCCAGCAACGCGACGATGACCCGCAGCCGGCGCTCCGGCGCCCCGGCCCACTGCCGTGCCCCGTAGACCGCGCCGCCGATCAGCGCGCCCAGCCCGAGCGCGGCCATCAGCCAGCCGTACACCGACTCGCGGCCGTGGTCGTCGGCGTAGGCCACACCGGCCACCGTTATCGAGCCCAGCGCGAGTCCGACGAAGAAGAACGACCCGAGCAGCGCCAGCAGCCCCGGTGAGCGCAGCGCGCCCAGCCAGTGCGCCTCGCGGGGTGCGGAACGCCACGCCCGGGAGGGCTCGGAGAGGACGACGGAGAGCGCCCCCAGGACGCCCAACGCGTTGATGACCAGCAGGGCGGCGGCGGGCGACCAGAGCGAGACCAGCACCGTCACCAGCAGCGGCCCCACGGTGAACATGACCTCCTGGGCCACGGCGTCCATGGCGTACGCCCGGTGCACCCGCTCCTCACCGCCCAGCACGCTCGGCCACAGAGCCCGCAGGCCGCCCTCCAGCGGCGGTGTGAAGACCCCGGCCACCGCCACCGCCCCGTAGGCCAGCGGAAGCGATCCGAGGCCCACCAGGGCCAGCAGGGCCATGCCCAGCGCCGACACCACGGCGGCCGGGAGCTGGACGCGTGGCTGGCCGTACAGGTCCACGGCGCGGCCCAGCAGCGGCTGGCCGACCGCGGTGGCCAGCCCGTACACGGCCGCGAGCGCTCCGGCGAGGGCGTAGCTGCCGCCCTCGGCGCGGGTGAACAGCACGATCGCGACGGGGGCGGTGCCGTTGGGCAGCCGCCCCACCAGGGTTCCCGCCAGCAGGCGGGCGGCATGCCGCGCCCGGAGGATGTCCAGATATCCCGCGGCCATGTCCTGTCGCCCCTCTCCCTCGGGGGCTTTCCGCCACCCAGAGGTTTTACGTATAACGTCGAAGCTCATACGTACCATGTGCCCAGTCCGCAGGTCCACCTCACGGCGCCTGCCCCGACCGGCCCGGAGGCCCGAGTGACCAGCGCACCACAGCCCGCCCCGACCCGGCCCACCAGCCGCGATGTCGCGCGGGCCGCAGGCGTCTCGCAGGCCACCGTCTCCCTGGTGCTCGGCGGCAAATGGCCGGGCCGGGTCTCCGAGGCCACCGCCGAGCGCGTCCGGCACGCCGCCCACGGCCTCGGCTACCGGCCCAATCTCGCCGCCCGCAGTCTGCGCCTGGGCAGCACCAGGACCGCGCTGCTGGTCGTCCCCGCGCTGACCAACGAGTTCTTCGCCCGCGTCTACACCGGCGCCGCCGAGGTCGCCGCCGAACACGGCTTCGGCGTCGTGCTCTACCCGTCCCCCGACGGCACCGGACCGGCCCGGGATCCCTTCGCCTCGGCGAGCACTTCCCTGGACGGCGTGATCGCCTCCTCCATGGCCGCCGGGGCGCTCGACGCGCTGCGCGGCGCCGGGCTGCCACTGGTCATGCTCGACAGCGACCCGGCGGACACCGGCGTCGCGGCCCGCGTCAATCTGGACATCGCCGACGGGATGCGGCAGGTCGCGGAGCATCTCCTCGCTCTCGGCCACCGCCGCTTCGTCCACCTGGCGTCGGCGGTCGACTCCTGGACCTTCGCGGTGCGCGGCCGGGCGCTGCACGACACCCTGCGGTCGGTGCCCGGTACCTCCGTGCGGACCGTCACGGCGGCGCTCGACGTCCACGCTGGCCGCATCGCGGCTGAGCACACGCTCGCCGCCCCGGGCCCCCGGCCCACCGCCCTCGTCTGCGACGACGACATCCTCGCCGCCGGCGCCTGCAAGGCCGCCCGGCGACTGGGCCTCCGGGTGCCCGACGACCTGTCCGTCACCGGGTTCGACGATCTGGCCCTGGCCACGGCCGTCGAGCCGGAGCTCACCACCGTGCGGCTGCCCGCCGAGCAGGTCGGGAAGCACGGCATGGCCGCCCTGCTGGCGGTCCTGGACGACCGGCCCACCGAGACGGGCAGCCTCCCCGTGCATCTGGTGGCCCGCGGTTCCTCGGCACCCCCGCCCGCGGACGCCCCGCGGGCATGACGATGCCCCGGCCCGCCGGGAGGGGCGGACCGGGGCACGGTCGACAGCGGTGGACCGTCCTTCGACGGGCTACTCCACGTCACCACCGGAGTCGGTGGACTTGGGCGTGTCAGCCGCGGCGGACGAGTCGCCCTCGCCCTCCTCGGTGTCGGACGGGGCGTCCGTCGGCGCGGAGCCGCCGTCCGCCTCCAGCAGCCGTGCCAGCTGCCTTCCGACGATCCGCTTGAACTTCCGCTGCTGGGGCCGCGTACGGTCCAGCACCGCGACCTCCAGCCGCTCGGCGGGGATCTCCCGCTCGCTGCCGTTGGGATCGCGCGACAGCGCCTGCACCGCCAGCTTGAGCGCCTCGGCGAGCGTCATCCCGTCGCGGTGCCGCTGGTCCAGGAAGGTGCTGATCTGCTCGGCGTTGCCGCCGACCGCGACCGAGCCGTGCTCGTCGACGATCGAGCCGTCGTGCGGCAGCCGGTAGATCTGGTCGCCCTCCGGATCGGTGCCCACCTCGGCGACCACCAGCTCCACCTCGTACGGCTTCTCGGCCGCACTGGAGAAAATGGTGCCGAGCGTCTGCGCGTACACGTTGGCCAGTCCACGCGCCGTCACATCGTCACGGTCGTAGGTGTATCCGCGCAGATCTGCGTAGCGCACTCCGCCGATACGGAGATTCTCGTACTCGTTGTACTTACCGGCGGCGGCGAAACCGATCCGGTCGTAGATCTCGCTGAACTTGTGCAGCGCGCGGGACGGGTTCTCGCCGACGAACACAATGCCGTCGGCGTACTGCAGCACAACCAGGCTGCGACCACGGGCGATGCCCTTCCGGGCGTATTCCGCCCGGTCGGCCATGGCCTGCTGAGGTGAGACATAGAACGGCGTCGACACCGGTTATCCGTCCCTTTCTGTCAGTGACGAGAGCATCGAAGAAGCAGCGGAACGGGGGTCAGAGCAGCGCGGCGCGCGGGCCGTCGGGCTGTTCCAGCCGGCGTTCCAGGACCGAGCGGGCGATCTCGGAGGACTCCGCCTCGTCCAGCTTCCGGAAGCCTTCGTCGGTGATGACGGTGACGATCGGGTAGATCCGCCTGGCCACATCGGGACCGCCGGTCGCCGAGTCGTCGTCCGCGGCGTCGTACAGCGCCTGTACGACCAGGGTGAGGGCCTCCTGCTCCGTCAGGTCCCCGTGGTAGAGCTTCTTCATCGAGCTCCGGGCGAAGACCGACCCGGAGCCGGTGGCCGCGTACCCGTGCTCCTCGGAGCGGCCGCCGGTGACGTCGTACGAGAAGATCCGGCCCTTCTCGCGGTCCACGTCGAAGCCGGCGAACAGGGGCACGACGGCGAGGCCCTGCATGGCCATCGCCAGATTGCTGCGGATCATGGTGGAGAGCCGGTTGGCCTTGCCCTCCAGGGAGAGCTGGGCGCCCTCGACCTTCTCGAAGTGCTCCAGCTCCAGCTGGAAGAGCTTGACCATCTCCACGGCCAGTCCGGCCGTGCCGGCGATGCCCACCGCCGAGTACTCGTCGGCCGGGAAGACCTTCTCGATGTCACGCTGGGCAATCACATTGCCCATGGTCGCGCGCCGGTCACCGGCCAGCACCACACCGCCGGAGAACGTCACCGCGACGATCGTCGTCCCGTGCGGCGCCTCGATGGCCCCCTGGAGGGGCGGCAGGTTCCGGTTGCCCGGAAGCATCCCGGGCGAGTGGTCGGACAGGAAATCCATGAACGAAGAGGATCCCGGCGTCAGGAAGGCAGCTGGTAGACGCCCGGTGCTACGAGTGTTGGCTTCCACGCGTTTCCCTCCAGGTAAACGACGGCCCTGAGCAAGGCGTCAGGATCGTCTCCCAACTTGCCGATGGCCGAATTGCAGTTGATGCGGTTACGCCACGGACCCTACCCGCCCCGTGGCGGTGATCCACATGATCCGCGGGGGCAGCCGCACGGCTCGCGGTGCCGTTTGCGCTCGCGCGGTACGGGCCGACCCGGCCCGTACCGCGCGCACCGCTCTCCACTCCCCCGCGTTCACATCCGTGAACTACTGTCCACCCTTTTGAACGAAGGAACGCACGAAGTCCTCGGCGTTCTCCTCAAGCACATCATCGATCTCGTCCAGAACCGAGTCGACGTCGTCGCTCAGCTTCTCCTGGCGGTCCTTGAGGTCCTCGGAAGCCTGCGCGTCCTGCGCCTGCTCCTCGACCTCCTCGGTGGAACGCGTCGCCTTCTGCTGTCCGCCGCCGGTGTCCTTGGTCGCCATCTAGCTCACCCCGCTCGGTTCGAAGCACTTGATCAGACCCTACCCACGGGCTCCGACATCGGCCCGGTACTTTCCCTCAACGTCCGGGGGTCATCCCGATGATTCCCCGATCCCGGCTCTTTCAGCCGCCCGACAGGACCTGGACCAGCTCCTCCGCCGTGCGGCAGCGGTCCAGCAGCTCCTTGACGTGATTACGGGTGCCGCGCAGCGGTTCCAGGGTGGGTACCCGCTGCAACGAGTCATGACCCGGCAGATCGAAGATGACCGAGTCCCAGGAGGCCGCCGCCACGTCATCGGCGTACTGCTCCAGGCAGCGGCCGCGGAAGTAGGCCCTGGTGTCCTCCGGAGGCCTCGTACGGGCCTGCTCGACCTCGTTCTCGTCCAGGAGCCTCTTCATCTTCCCGCGGGCCGCCAGACGGTTGTACAGGCCCTTCTCGGCCCGTACATCGGCGTACTGCAGATCCACCAGGTGCAGCCGCGCCGCGTCCCAGTCCAGGCTGTCGCGGCGGCGGTAGCCCTCCATGAGCTCCCGCTTGGCGATCCAGTCGAGCTCGCCGGACAGGCTCATCGGATCGTTCTCCAGCCGGTTGAGGGTGTCCTCCCAGCGGATCAGCACGTCCCTGGTCTGCTCGTCGGCGTCCGCCCCGTACCGTTCCTCGACGTACTTGCGGCCCAGCTCGAAGTACTCCATCTGCAGTTGCACCGCGGTGAGCGTACGGCCGCTGCGCAGCGTGATGAGGTGCTTCAGGGTCGGGTCGTGGGAGACGTGGTGCAGGGTGCGTACCGGCTGGTCGACCGCGAGATCGACGTTGATGAAGCCGTCCTCGATCATCGAGAGGACCAGGGCGGTGGTGCCGAGCTTGAGGTAGGTGGAGATCTCCGACAGGTTCGCGTCCCCGATGATCACATGGAGCCGGCGGTACTTCTCGGCATCGGAGTGGGGTTCGTCGCGGGTATTGATGATGGGGCGCTTGAGCGTGGTCTCCAGCCCGACCTCGACCTCGAAGTAATCGGCGCGCTGGCTGATCTGGAAGCCGTGCTCGTGGCCGTCCTGACCGATTCCCACGCGTCCCGCGCCGGTGACCACCTGGCGGGAGACGAAGAACGGGGTCAGATGGCGCACGATGTCGGAGAACGGGGTCTCCCGCTTCATCAGGTAGTTCTCGTGCGTGCCGTACGAGGCGCCCTTGTTGTCGGTGTTGTTCTTGTAGAGGTGGATCGGCTGGGCGCCGGGAAGCTGGGCCGCGCGCTCGGCGGCCTCGGCCATGATGCGTTCGCCGGCCTTGTCCCAGAGGACCGCGTCCCGCGGATTGGTGACTTCCGGGGAGCTGTACTCCGGGTGTGCGTGGTCGACGTAGAGGCGGGCCCCATTGGTGAGGATGACATTGGCGAGGCCGATGTCCTCGTCGGTGAGCTGGCTGGAGTCCGCGGTCTCGCGGGCGAGGTCGAAACCTCGCGCGTCCCGCAGCGGGTTCTCCTCCTCGAAGTCCCAGCGGGCGCGGCGCGCCCTGTGCATCGCCGCTGCGTAGGCGTTGACGATCTGGGACGAGGTGAGCATGGCATTGGCGTTGGGGTGGCCGGGGACGGAGATCCCGTACTCCGTCTCGATGCCCATTACTCGCCGTACGGTCATGCGGCCCTCCTTGCCCGGCGGCGCTCCCTTGAGGGGCGGCGCTCAAGTACCGCTGCTTGTCGGTGCGCGTGCACTGCCCGTCCACGCACTGCGCGACCGGGCGGTACGCAAGAGCCTAGAGCGCCTCTGTGCTGGTGGGGAGATCAATTGCGTCATTGCTGCGGTGTCGCGCGATCGGGACCGAAAGCAACCGGCTGCGGATACCCGGCGGGCATCCGCAGCCTGTCCGCGTTCTACAGGTACTGCCCGGTGTTCGCCACCGTGTCGATGGAGCGACCGGTGTCCGCGCCCTGCTTTCCGGTGACGAGCGTGCGGATGAAGACGATCCGCTCGCCCTTCTTGCCGGAGATCCTGGCCCAGTCGTCCGGGTTGGTGGTGTTCGGCAGGTCCTCGTTCTCCTTGAACTCGTCCACGCATGCCTGGAGGAGATGGGAGACGCGAAGGCCCTTCTGGCCCTGGTCGAGGAAGGCCTTGATGGCCATCTTCTTGGCCCGGTCGACGATGTTCTGGATCATCGCGCCGGAGTTGAAGTCCTTGAAGTACAGGACTTCCTTGTCGCCGTTGGCGTACGTGACCTCGAGGAAGCGGTTCTCCTCGGACTCGGTGTACATCCGCTCGACGACCGACTGGATCATGGCGTGCGCGGCGGCCTCCTTGGAGCCGGTGTGCTCCGAGAGGTCGTCGGCGTGCAGTGGCAGCGAAGGCGTGAGGTACTTCGCGAAGATGTCCTTCGCGGCCTCCGCGTCCGGGCGCTCGATCTTGATCTTCACATCGAGGCGGCCGGGCCGCAGGATCGCGGGGTCGATCATGTCCTCGCGGTTGGAGGCGCCGATGACGATGACGTTCTCCAGGCCCTCCACGCCGTCGATCTCGGCGAGCAGCTGGGGGACGATGGTGTTCTCCACGTCCGAGCTGACGCCGGATCCACGGGTACGGAAGAGGGACTCCATCTCGTCGAAGAAGACGATGACAGGCGTGCCCTCGCTCGCCTTCTCACGGGCACGCTGGAAGACCAGGCGGATGTGCCGCTCGGTCTCGCCGACGTACTTGTTGAGGAGCTCCGGGCCCTTGATGTTGAGGAAGTAGCTCTTGCCCGCCGGCTGGCCGGTGACTTCGGCGACCTTCTTGGCAAGGGAGTTGGCGACGGCCTTGGCGATGAGGGTCTTGCCGCAGCCGGGCGGACCGTAGAGCAGGATGCCCTTCGGCGGACGCAGTTCGTGTTCCTTGAAGAGGTCGGGGTGGAGGTAGGGAAGTTCGACCGCGTCCCGGATCAGCTCGATCTGGTCGCCCAGACCGCCGATCTTGTCGTAGTCGATGTCCGGTACCTCTTCGAGGACGAGCTCCTCGACCTCGCTCTTGGGAACCACTTCGTAGACGTAGCCGGACCTGGGTTCGAGCAGGAGGGCGTCGCCGGGGCGGATGGTGATGTCCAGCAGCGGCTCGGCGAGCCTCACCACCCGTTCCTCGTCGGTGTGCCCGATGACCAGGGCCCGCTCGCCGTCCTCAAGGATTTCCTTGAGGGTGACGATGTCCCCGGCCCGCTCGAATTCCATGGCGTCGACCACGTTGAGCGCTTCGTTGAGCATGACTTCCTGGCCGCGCCGGAGGTCGTCGAGCTCGACACTGGGGCTGACGTTCACCCGGAGCTTTCGGCCTCCGGTGAAAATGTCGCAGGTGCCGTCCTCATTGCCCTGAAGAAACACACCGAACCCGGCCGGCGGCTGTGCGAGCCGGTCGACTTCTTCCTTGAGGGCCACGATCTGGTCGCGGGCCTCGCGCAGTGTGTTGGCGAGCCGCTCATTCTGTGCGGACACGCCTGCCAGGTTGGTCTGCAACTCGACGATCCGCTCTTCGAGAATCCTCGTATGGCGCGGAGAGTCGGCGAGCTTACGTCGCAGGACGGCGATTTCCTGCTCGAGATAGGCGACCTGGCCGGCTGGGTCTTCGGACCCCCGCCCGGGCCGGATGCCGCGGTTGATGTCGTCGTCGTGGGCTGCCACGGTCCTCACCTCCTCCAAGGGGAGCTGGACGCTTCCTGACCCTACCTGGGTGGGTGATGATTGAAACCCCTAGATCACAAAGACTGCGGGGCGTGTCCGATCTTCACCCTTGCGTTCCCCCTCGTGTCAGGGGAATACCCACCCTTCAACATCGGAAAGCGGCCGGTTGTATCGTCGAACCGTTCAACACCCGTCAGGGCTGGCTTCTTTTGGTTCGGATACGCAGGGAACGGCAGGAGAAATGACCGTGCAGCAGGACGCTCCCAACGGTGGCGACGCGCAGGATCTGGAGGTCTGGATCGACCAGGATCTCTGCACGGGCGACGGCATCTGCGTCCAGTACGCGCCCGAGGTCTTCGAGCTGGACATCGATGGTCTGGCCTATGTGAAGAGCGCCGACGACGAGCTGCTTCAGGACCCGGGCGCCACCACGCCCGTTCCGCTGCCGCTCCTCCAGGACGTGGTCGATTCGGCCAAGGAGTGCCCGGGTGACTGCATCCACGTCCGGCGCGTCTCGGACAGCGTCGAGGTGTACGGCCCCGAGGCCGCCTGATCCGGCGGTCGCGGGTCCTCGGTCACTCGCGGTGACGGGTCAGGCGCTGCTCGGGGCGGCCTGGGTGGCGCGGACGAACGCGCCGCCCCGCCACTGCCAGGTGACCTGCTCCTGCTGGTCGGGGCAGCAGCGCGCCACCTCGTCGGAGGAGTAGCCGAGCAGAGTGGCCGAAATGATTCCGTCACGCACCGCGAAGTCACCGATACTCATCGCCTGAGCGGGGTCCACCAGGGTCGCCACGACCCGCGGTGCGGCCCCGCTTCCGCGTGTGAGGACGTAGACGCCGCTGGGCGGGGTGCCGGAGCCGGCCGCGCAGTGGACCACCGCGACGGTCTCGGGGCGGCCGTCACCGTCGAGGTCGCCGGTGGCCTGCTTGGCCACGGTGCTCTCCAGTCCGCCGCATTCCAGGGGGAAGTCGGCCCGTGCCGGATCGGGGGCGGTGACGGTCGTGGTGCCGTGCTGCGCCTTGGTGCGGTGGGGGGTGGACGCGGAGGCCGTGGGGTCCGGCTGGAGCAGTCCGGCGGCCGCGACGACGGCGGCCATGGCCGCCGCGGTGGCGAGCCAGTGCAGCGGCTTGGTGTCGGTGTGCGCGAGGTCCGGGAGCTCGGAGGTCTGCACGCGGGATGTCTCCTGTGGTTCCTGTGGATCGAGGACGCCCGGGTGGGCGGCGCCACCGGTGGGACTGCCGCGGCGGCATGGGGTGGCCAGCATCGTGCCACACCTCACAGAACAGCGGAACGGTGGGGTAGGCACGGAATGCGGGGCCGCAGAGGACCGTGTCCTCGTAGCGGC
>NZ_JBHXTM010000046.1:0-66342 GCF_042677325.1 Streptomyces sp. NPDC127117 | reverse complement strand
CTCCCGGGCGGCGACGGCAGTTCGACGACAGGACCCGGCGGACCCCGCTCCGCCGGATGGCCGCCGGTGGCCGAAGTCCGCAACTTCCGTTTCCGGACGCCCAGTTACGCGCCGAACGGACCCTCCTCCACCGCTTCCGAGGATCGTTGCCTCGCCCCTGCATCGTCCGTACCATGAATTGAACGAGGGTTCATGGCTTGATCTGGACGTGGGGGACAGATGCAACACGGGGAACAGACAGACATGCTCAAGCGCCTTCTCGCGCTGCGCGAGACGCGCCGCGACGAGAAGATGCTCGATGAGGTCGTCAGACTTCCGGTCACCAAGTACACGGACGAGGGGCTCCTGGAGCAGGAGATCGGCTCGGTCTTCTCCCAGTACCCGCTGATCGCGGGTCACGCGTCGGCGCTCGCCGAGCCCGGGGCCTATCTGACCAGCGACTGGGACCAGTTCCCGTACTTCGTCGTCAGGGGCGAGGACGGCCGGGTCCGTGCCTTCTACAACCAGTGCCGCCACCGCGGCGCCCGGCTCGCCGAGGCGCCCGCCGGCACGGTGAAGAACTTCGTCTGTCCCTTCCACGGCTGGGTCTACGGACTCGACGGCGCCCTGAAGGGCATCACCCGGGCACACGACTTCCCGGGCGTGAACCCGTGCGACTACGGCCTGGTGGAACTGCCGGCCACGGAGGCGGGTGGCCTGATCTGGGTCGGCCGGACGCCCGGGGTCTCGCTCGACATCCCCGGCTTCCTCGGAACGTTCTTCGAGGACCTCGTGAACTTCGACGTGGCCTCACTGGTCCAGTACAAGAAGACGAAGGTCGTCAAGGAAGCCAACTGGAAGCTCCTGATCAAGACGTACCTGGAGGGCTACCACGTCCCCTACCTCCACCGGGAAACGCTCGCGGCCGCCTTCAAGAGGGGCGTGATCGCCCACGACGGCGACGGGCCGCACATCCGGCTGTCCGCGGCGCGCACCAACATAGGTGAGACCGCCCTCAAGCCGGAGGAGGAGTGGCGCATCCTCGATTACGCCTCCGTGTACTACACGCTCTTCCCCAACACCTTCTTCATCCTGCATCCCGACTACGTGTCCATCAACACGTTCTGGCCGCTGAGCCCAGACCGGACGGTCTGGACCCACGAGATGCTCTACCGGGCCGATGACTTCCCCGGTTCCACCGGGCAGAGCGCCCTGGAGAAGCGGTTCCGGTTCACCAACGACACCGTGTTCGACCAGGAGGACTTCGCCATCGCCGAGGACGTGCAACGCCATCTCGTCAACGGCGGCAGCGATCACCACGTCCTGGGACTCGCGGAGGGCCTGCTCGCGATATTCCAGAACAACATAGATGAGCGGCTCACCGGCCCGGCCGAGGCCACCGGTGCCTCGGCCACCACCCGCGCGACGACAGGACAGCACTCATGACCACGGACATCAGCGATTTCGCGCACGGCATCTTCAAGGCCCAGCCCTTCAGCATGTTTCTGGGCGCCGAACTCACCGCGGTGGGGCCCGACTCGGCCGAGATCCGGATCTCCAACCGGCCCGAGATCCAGCAGCAGCACGGCTTCGTGCACGGAGGCGTCCTCAGCTACCTGGCGGACAACGCGCTGACCTTCGCGGGAGGACTGGCCCTCGGCGGCGATGCGCTCACCGCCGAATACAAGATCAACTACATCAAGCCGGCGGTCGGCGACGTCGTCATCGCCCGCGCGCAGGCCACGGCCACCACCCGGCGGCAGGCTGTGTGCCAGTGCTCCATCTATGTCGCGTCCCCGGAGGGGGACGAGCGCCTGGTCGCCGTGGCGCAGGGGACGATCGTGACGGCGGGCGAGCGCGCGTCGCAGGAGAACTGACGGCGGACGGCTGCCCACCGCCATCTCCCCGGCCCCTGGCGAGAAGACACCCGTCCTCGCGTCAGGGGCCGCCCTGTTCACCCGTGCGGGTGCTGCGCGGTGCGGTCAGTGCGCACCCGACAGGGCCTGCTCGCGCAGGACGTGCTTCATCACCTTGCCGGAGGGCGTGCGGGGGAGGGACGGCAGCACCACCAGTTCCCGCGGGATCTTGTACTTGGCCAGCGTCGTGGCGAGGAACCGGCGCAACTCATCCAGTGTCACAGCCGCGTCGGCCTCCACGACGGCCACGACGGTCTCTCCCCATTCCTCGTGCGGCCGGCCGATGACGGCACAGTCCTGGACCGCCGGATGCTGGCGCAGCGCCTCCTCCACCTCGGGGGAGAAGACGTTCTCGCCACCGGTGATGACGACATCCTTGAGCCGGTCGACGATGAACAGGTATCCGTCCTCGTCGACGCGTGCCAGATCCCCGGACCTGTACCAGTCGCCGTCGAACGCGCGCTCCGTGGACACCGGGTCGTCGAGGTAACCGATCATCCGCGTGCCCGAGCGCAGCCACAGCTCCCCGGTCTGGCCGGCGCGGGCATCGGAGCCGTCGGACCGGACCACACGGATGTCCACGCCGGGCATTCCCCCGGCACCGATCGACCCGGCCTTGGTGACCTGCTCCTCGGGGTAGAGAGCGGAACCGACGGGGCCCATTTCGGTCATCCCGTACACCTGGTAGAAGCGGTCGGATCCGTAGGCGTCCTGGAGCATCCGTACGGTCCGCGCTCCCAGCGGCGCACCGCCGTAGGCCCACAGCCGCATGCTCGACAGATCGAAGCCGGACAGGTCACGTCCCGCCGCTTCCAGCGCCTTCAGCGGGGCGAGGTAGGCGATGGGGGCGCCGAAGAACGCCGTGGCCCGGTGCTTCTGGACGGCTTCGAGGAAGGCGACGGGCTGGTACTCCTTGAGCAGGACCACGGTGCCGCCCAGGTAGATCATGGACAGGAACCAGTTGTTCAGGGGCGCCGCGTGCCAGATCGGCATCGCGATGAGGAACCGGTCGTCGCGGCGCAGACCCGCGGCCGCGGTGGTGTAGGCGGGCACACTGGACAGACCGCGGTGCGAGTGGAGACATCCCTTGGGCGCACTGGTGGTCCCGGAGGTGTACAGCACCTGTGCGACGTCGTCGGGCCCGACGTCCACGCCGTGCCACTCCTGCGCCTGTGCGACTCCCAGGTCGAATTCGCCACCGCCGGAATCACCCGAGGTGAGAGCGACGACATCGGGCGCGCCTTCGTGCATGCGCCCGGCCAGTTCCTCCGCCACGACCGCCACGCGCACCTTCGCGTGCCCGATGACGTACGCCACCTCGTGCGCGGTGAGCTTGTGGTTGATGGGCACCAAGGCCGCACCGGCCCGCCAGATGCCGAACGCGGCCACGGCGAAGGCGGGAGTGTTGTACATCATCACGCCCACGCGGTCGCCCGGCCGCACACCGCGGTCACGCAGTACGGCAGCCGCGCGCTTCGAAGCCGAGAGCAACTCGGCGTAGGTCATCGAGCCCAGGTCGGAGACCACGGCGGGCTTCGCGCCATAGGCACGGGCCGACTTCTCCAGCATCCACGTCAGGTTCACTGCAGGACTCTCCACATCCCGTCGCGGCCGTGGCGCGACGAAGCGCGGTCCTGCCGCGACTCCTGGGTGGCGCTCCAACCGGCCCAGCAAGGATTGAATCATTGTTCAATATTCTGCGGAAGCCTCAACAGCCCCTGGTGTGAGGGCGGATGACCCGTCAGCGGCGCGCCGTAGCCGCGGCGGGTAGGTACGGATACTCAGGGCCCGTGTGGGTGACCGTACGGACGTGACTTCGAGCGCCTCGTCGATAATCTCTGTGGTGACCACCTCCGGCGAGCACAGCAGACACGGCCGGAGAACTCACCCGGGCGGTGGCCCGGGTCGCGGGGGAGGACGTGTGCATGGCGTGGGACGAGTGGGAACAGGTAAAGGCGCAGGTGGCCGAGCGGCACACCGCTCGGTTACAGCTCAACAGCCTTCCGGGGGAGGGCGGCCACGCCGATCCGTCCGGTGGCGGGGGCGGTGCCGGAACGCTCAGGCACAAGGGCGGCCCGTGGACGAAGGCGGCCGGGACGGCGGACGATCTCCAGACCAGCACGATCACCGCGAAGGTCGACCTGCGCAGAGCTCACGAAGGCATTTCCGGCGGTCTGGACGGGCTGTCCTGCCTCGGGGCACTCAAGTCCGTTCTCACTTCGTGGGACGAACGCCTCGGTCGTGTCCGTGAGGAGTGCGGTTCTCTGGAGCCGAAGCTGCGGCAGGTGGCTGTGGACCTCGCCGAAGTGGATGCCGAGGTGGGCGAGAGAGCGAAGGCGGTCGTGGTGCCGGGCACGCGGAGGGGCGAGTAGACCATGACCACAGAACCCGGGCTGACATGGCAGCGGTTCCGCGACCTCAAGCTGTCGGAACTGACCGACGCCGCCGACGGCTGGCGAGCGGCATCCGCGTTCGCCGATGCCGCTCGCGAACGTGTCGACGGCGACATGGGCGGCAAGCTCGCCAAGACACAGAACAGCGAGTCCGCACGATCGGCCGTGAAGCGACTGAAGCGGCTGAGCGAGAACTACCACTACATCCACACCGAGACCGGTCTCGTCCGAGGCGCCCTGGACGGGCTCGCCAGTGAACTCGGCGCACCGCAGCGCCGGTTGCGCGAGGCCCTGGAGGACGCTGCCTCGCTCGGATACGCCGTCAACGACAACGGCAGCATCGTCTACCCCGCCGGCGGTAAGAACGAGCTGACCGGCGATGCGCTCCCCGGCGGCTCCGTGATGGGCAACAACGGCCTCATCGGTGCCGGGAACCCAGGGCTGTACCGCGATGCCGACGGCATGCTGGACCCCGCACTGACCCCGGGTGCTCCCGCACTGAAGAGCCCCAATCCGCATCGCGCCAAGGCCCAGGACGTCGCCGACCGCCTCGCCCATGCCATGCGGGAAGCACACGAGATCGACGCCCGGTACACCTCGGCACTCCACAAGCTCAAGGCGGCCCCGGGGCTCACGGTCGACACCAAGACGTGGGCGGACGTGGCATCCGACGTCGATGCTGTGAGTGGTGCTGCGAGGGAGTACCTGGGGAAGGAGATTCCCTTCGACAAGTCGCCTGCGGATCGAAAGGAGTGGTGGGACCACCTCACCAAAGAGCAGCGTGAGGAGTACCTCGCCGCTTTTCCTGGTGTGATCGGAAACCTGGACGGCATCCCTGCGCTGGCACGGGATCAGGCAAATCGCGAAAACATTCAGCTGCTCATCGCCCAGCTGGACGGCCAGAGCGATACGAAGTCCCAGGACAAGGTGGAGGGTTTGAAGGAGATTCAGCGCAAGCTAATGCATCAGGATCCGAAAATGCCTCCCATGTACCTGCTGGGGATTGGTGCCGAGGGGAATGGTCGGGCCATTGTGGCCTACGGGAACCCTGACACGGCAAAGAATGTCTCTGCTTACGTTCCTGGTCTCAATACGTCGCTCGACGCAGGTTTCGCGGGGGGCGACCTCAAACGAGCCAGTGACATTGCTGTCGACGCCCAGTCGTTCGATGCATCGAGCGCCTCGATCGCCTGGCTTGGTTACGACGCCCCACAGACCGGGTTTGACAGCAATTTGCCGCAGAATATTCGAAATTTGGATGTCATGGGCACAGAGAGGGCGAGTGCTGGAGCCGCGTCCTACAACGAGTTCATGGCAGGGATCTCCGCGACGAACGAACATTCCGATCCGCACGTCACAGCGATCGGTCATTCATACGGATCATTCACCGTCGGTCAGGCTGCGCAACGCGACGGAGGGATCCCTGGCGCCGACGATATTGTCTTGGTGGGCAGCCCCGGCACGGGTGCCGATCACGCTCAGGATTTGAACGTGGGTAAGAACCACGTTTTTGTCGGCGCCGCCGACAACGATCTGGTGACCAAGCTGCCGTCGAAAGCACAGGCCGCGGCTCTGGTGAGCGGGATCATTCCTGCCAGTCTTGCGGATCCTTCCGGTGATCAGTTGTGGTTCGGGACTGACCCGTCTCACCGTGACTTCGGTGCAACGCGCTTCGCTGTGGATGACGGTCCGGTGCCATTCATTGGCGGTGAGGGTGCCACTCCTGCTCACTCCGACTACTTCGACGTCAACGACGATGCGGGTGCCAGGCGCCCCTCCGAGTCGGAAAGAAACATTTCATTGATCGTGTCTGGCAATTCGGACGAAATCAGTCGGGAGAAGCCGCGGTGACAAAGGTTCGCATGGCCCCTCTGATCGCTGTTGCCGCCTGCCTTGCAGCTTCGGCGTGCAGCATGAACGGGAAGACCTCTGGGGAGACGGTGGGAGAACAGAAGAAGGCTACGAGCGTGACCATGCAGGAAGCTGCGGAGCGCCAGGACGGCATGCTGGATGCGACGATGAAAGCGATCGCACCCGCCCTCCATTGGGCGCATGGCGCGACCACGACAGGAAATTGCGATGTGACCAGGCGTCGCGTGGTGATGACGATCGTGTCCGAGGAGCGACGCGGAAATCTGCTCGGCATGGTGCAACGCTCTTGGGAGAAGCGCGGATACACAATTAAGTCCGTCAACAACAGTCATAAATTTCCTGCGATCTTCGCAGTGACGTCTGACGGTTTCGGGATCTCGGTGAGCGTGGGAGGAGAAGGGCAGTTCACTTTTTCGGCAGATTCCCCCTGCGTCAAGAAGTCGGAAGTAGCAGCCCCCTCCGCCTCCCCGAACGGGCCCGACTACAATCACCCAATTCCGCGACCCAATGTGAACGACCCCTTCTGGTCGTCGAACGAGCCGATTCCCACGGGCTCGCCCAGAAGGAGCTGATGGGGAGCCGACGACGGAGTACACGCCACGTGCTTGGAGAGGTTTTGGTGGCGCTAGAAGGGCTGACCGGTGGGCGGCGGTTGCAATGGATGCCCGTTCGGTGTTCCCGGTGCTCACCGGGAGCAGTGGGCGTCTGCCGGTCGCTGCTCCGCCGAAGGCGGAGACGGTCGGCCCGAACTACGCTGGAAAAATGACCCCCATCCCTGACGTCAAGTCGGATTTCTGGTCCGCGAAGAGTTCTCCCTCTTCCCGGACGTGACCCGTCGGCAGGGCGTCCCTTCTGCCGACGCCCCTCAGCGGCGCCCCGCCCGCCCGTAGCACCGCGCCAGTGCGTGGAAGGCCTGCTTCGGTTCCCAGTGCCAGTCGGACTCCGGGTCCTCGAAGCGGTCCTTGACCGGCTTCACCACGGCGTAGCTCGCCATGTCCAGGTCGTAGCGCGGGACGGGCGAGTGCGGGGCGTCGGCGGTGACGAACTCGAAGGCCATCGCGGCGTACAGGCCCATCTCCTCGAAGACGCCCAGGAGTTCGGTGAGATAGGCGGCCTGGGTCCGCTCGCTGCGTACCAAGTCGCCTTTGATCTCGGGTGGTTGCTTGGTGTGGTCGATGGTGTCCCACCCCATTCCGCCCTGCTCGGGCGCGCCCGCGTACGTGCACGTGCCGAACTCGGTGATCGCCAGCGGCTTGCCCCAGCGCAGGTAGGAGCGGAGCTCGCGCACGTAGTCCGCGCGGTCGGGGAAGTACGAGTAGTAGTCGATGCCCACGATGTCGAAGAGGTTCCAGTCGACCTCGTCGTCCTGCGCGGCCGCGTACGAGAGCTTGCCGCCGAAGACCGACCGCCCGACAGCGGCGGCCCGTGCCGTGAACTCGGACAGGCGGCGCATCATCTGCTCCGGGTCGAAGTTGCCTTCCATCAGGTTGCGGATCCGCTCCTGCGCGTCGTCGCCGGGCACGATGCCCGGTACGAACAGCCAGAACTCGCACCCCACGCTCAGATCGGCCCGCGCCCCCTGGCGGCGCAACCGCTCCAGATGCCGGCCGGTCTCCGCGAGGTGGTCGAGGATCTCCGATGCCGGGCGGTCGCCCAGGGTCGGCTGGAGCCAGATGTGCAGGCCCAGCTCGGCCGCCTCGGAGGCGGTGGCGTCGAGCCGGTCGACGCCGTCGCCCGTCACCTCGATCGACGTGGCGTGCAGGTCGTTCCTGATGGCACGGAGGTCCGCGCGCATACGGGCGGTGCTCCACGCGGTGCCGGGGGTCTCGCCCGCGCCGACCGTGTAGCAGATCCCTCGGTGCTTCAGTCCGCCGCCGCCCCGGCGGTCGGCCGTGGCGGCCGAGGCCGACGGCCCGGCCAGGAGCGGACCGGCGACCGCCGCGGCCCCGGCCGCCCCCGCCCCGGCCAGGAACCTCGCCCGGCTGATTCCCCTGCTGCGCTCGTCGCGATGCACTCTGACTCCCCGTATGGTCGGCGGTTCGCGTGTCGCCGCCAGTCTGCCGAGCGGGTACGGGGGAGTACGTCCCCCAAAAGTCTGCGGGTGCGCGACCAAAGGATGAACCGGGCGCGGAGAACGGCTACTCAGGTCGCGACACCCGGCGAGCGAGCCACTGTCACCTGGACGGCACCCGGCTCTCCTCTTCGGCCTCGGCGCGCTTGCCGCCGGTGGCGACCACGCGGCCCCTGGGCCTGCGCGGCAGCAGACGGCGGGTGAGGCCGGATTCGTAGCGGGGCTGGAGCAGCAGGATCAGGCCCACCGCGCAGACGAACGCGACCCCGAACAGCATCCAGGACTTGGCGCCCCGCGCCGAATAGGCCACGATCCCGAACGAGAACAGCGCCGACCAGAAGTACATGAGCAGCACGGCCCGGCGGTGCGAGTGGCCGAGCTGGAGCAGGCGGTGGTGGAGGTGGCCCTTGTCGGCGGCGAAGGGGGACATCCCGTTCCACGTACGCCGGACGACGGCCAGCACCAGGTCCGCGACCGGCAGCGCGATGACGGACAGCGGCATCAGCAGCGGGATGTAGACCGGCACCATCGCGGCCGACCCGGACGTGCCGTCCATCGACTGGTTGAGGAGGCTCGGGTCGACCTCGCCCGTCACGGAGACCGCGCAGCCGGCTATGAGCAGACCGAGCAGCATCGAGCCCGAGTCACCCATGAAGATCCGGGCCGGGTGGGAGTTGTGGACCAGGAACCCGAGGCACATGCCCGCCAGGATCGCGGAGATCAGCGTGGTGGACGCGGCGGCCTCGATCCCGTAGCCGTACCAGAGCCGGTAGGCGTACAGGAAGAACGCCGTCGCCGCGATGCCCATCGTCCCGGCGGCCAGGCCGTCGAGCCCGTCGACGAAGTTGACCGCGTTGATGGAGACGACGATCAGCCCCACGGTCAGCAGCGTGCCCTGCCAGTCGGAGAGGTAGATCCCGTCGGTGCCCGGCACCGGCAGCCACAGGATGGTCAGTCCCTGGAAGACCATCACCCCGGCGGCGAGCACCTGCCCGCCGAGCTTGACCAGCGCGTCGACGCCCCACTTGTCGTCGAGCACACCGAGCAGACAGATCAGCGCCGCACCGGACAGCAGAGCCCGTGGCGTCGAACTCTGGGTGAAGATCCCTTCCAGGTGCGGCAGGTGGGAGGCGACCAGCAGCCCGGCCAGCAGCCCACCGAACATGGCCATGCCACCGAGGCGCGGAATGGGCTCGCGGTGGACGTCGCGCGCCCGGACCTCGGGGACCACCCCGATCATGATGGCGAACTTCCGCACGGGCGCGGTCAGAAGGTGGGTCACCGCCGCCGTGACGAACAGCATCAGCAAATAGTCCCGCACGGGCGGCCTCACAATCCGGCCCAGCGGGCCGATACCCGAGCCCGATCGATGCCTTCGCTGCGCCCCGGCGAGCCTAACTCATACGGATTTCTGTCCGCCGGGGAGCGGTGCGGAGCGGTGACGGGTGCAGGCGTCGAGCGATACGTACGTCAGTGGGCGGACGTGCCATTCGATGTGCCGGCCGCCGCGCAGCAGGAGCGTGAACCCGCAGGGCTCGCCACGGTGGAGTGCCCCCAGGGCCTGAACCCAGCCGCCGTGCTCGGACCAGTGGAGGGCACGGACCAGTTCGCGCGGCGTGAGGCCGAAGAGATGGTTCGCCCGGAGCTGGATGCGGATGGTGCGGATGGCGGCTTGCGGGGTGGCCGCGATGCGCAGGTCCATCGGCTCGGGGACGAAGCCGGTGGCGGGGCCGTAGCGGAGGGCCTCGAACCGGTAGCCGCGCTCGACGACCGGTTGTAAAGGGGTGAGGGGCGTACGCATCGTCGACCGTCCGATCGCAGCGGGCACGCCAAATGGCGTGTGGGCAGGAGGAGTGATTGCGCGGCGCGGCAGGCGGGGGCGGGTGGCCCGTCGCATGGCGACGCGGAGCGACGGTAGCGTTACCGACGGCTGCGGCGCAACAGTGTGACGTCCCTATGTTGCGCCGGGTATGCAGAACGCCCCCCGGCGCTCGAACCGGAGGGCGCTTGCGGGTTGTGCTCAGATCAGGTGGTCGAACTCCCCGGCCTTCACGCCGAGCACGAATGCGCGCAGCTTGGCGACGCTCGTGGTGACGACGATGTCGGGGTCATCGCTCTCGCGCATCTTGATCGAGCCGTCGACGGGTGCCAGCTCGATGCAGCTCTGATTGTTGTCCGCTCCGGAGAAGGAGGACTTCTGCCAGTTGATTGCGTCGGTCATGCGGGTGGACTCACATTTCCTGTGCGATGTGTTGAATGAATTGTGCGGACTCCTTCGTGTCGAGGGAGACGGACTCGATGGAGTCGAGGAGGGCTCGATATCGCACCAGCTGGGCCTCGGCGTCCAGGAATCCCGCGTCGAAGGCGCTGTCCAGCTGAACGGTGTCGAGTGCCGGGATTTCGGCCCCGGCGTACAGCGTCGAGTGCACTGAGCCGGTGATCTGCCTGGTGAACGGGATGATGCGGATGGTCACGGACGGCCAGGTGGAAACCTCGTGCAGGAAGGCGAGTTGCGCCCGCATGGTCTCGGGCTCGCAGTACCGCATGCGCAGCGCGGCCTCGTGGATGAACGCCTCGAACGGGGTCGGCCTGGGGCGGTCGAAAATGTCGCGCCGTCTGGTGCGGTGCTCGACGCGGGCATTCAGTTCGTCGGTGGGAAGGTCGGAGATCCCGCTCCGGATGATGGCCCGTGCATACGACTCCGTCTGGAACACGCCGGGGATGTTGAGCATCTGGATGGCTCGGATGTAGGACGCCTTGTGCTCCAGCTCGGCCAGATCCAGGAAACCGGGCGAAAGTATTCCGCGGTAGTCGTCCCACCATCCCTTGGTGCGTTCCTCGGCCATCTCGGCCAGGGCGTCGACCAGGTGCTTGTCGGTGGCCGAGTAGTGAGCAGCGAGCCGGCGCACCCGCTCGCTGCTCACTCCGTACCGACCGGACTCGATGTGGCTGATCTGGGCTCGCTCGCCGCCCAGATACGCGGCCGCCTCGCTCCCGGACATTCCCGCACGCTCGCGTAGCTTGCGAAGTTCCGCACCCAACCGCCGCTGCCTGGCGGTCGGGTAGCTCCTCGGTGGCATGTGCCCTCCCCTTCGTGCGGGTACGAGTCTGCCGCCCAACGGTGCCACTGGTCCACTCGTATGGGTGCTACGGCCGTCCCATTGTTGCACCGTCCCATTGTTGTGCCCTAACGTCCCGTGGTGTCGAGCCGAGGCTCGACCGGACCGAAGTGCAGCCACCCGCAAGCGAGTTGAGCGCAAACGGGAGTCGGCCAATGCCACGGACCGTGCCCACCGCACGACGCCCCGGAGACCGTCTCACGCAGGGAGACCGCGCCATGACCCCCGTAATCGCTCCTCCGTCACCCACCCCCTACCTCCCCCGGCGCGGCGAGCGATACCGGCTCGTCGTGCCGAACGCCCCCACCGCCCCCAGGATCGTGCGGGACTTCGTGGCGACGGTGTTCTGGGCCGCCGGGCACGCCTCCCTCGTCGACGACGCCCGGCTCTGTGCGAGCGAGGTCGTCTCCAACGTGTACTGCCATACGGACTCGCCGCGGATCCGGGTGGAGGTCACCGTCGACCGCCGGCAGGTGACGGTGTGCGTGACGGACGACGAACCCGGCCACCTGCCCGTGCCGCCGCCCCCGCGCACCCCCGGCGCGGACGAGGGTGGCCGGGGGCTGTTCCTGGTCGACGCGCTCGCCGCCCGGTGGGGGTCCATCGCGTACGGGGCGCGGTCGCCGCACTCGAAGACCGTGTGGTTCACCCTCTCCGCCGTGAGCGCGGCTCACCCCTCCATTTGATTTGGACGACCGTCCAGGACTATCGTCCAAAGAGACGGAGACTCCCGCACGTACACATCTCGGAGAGCGTGATGAACCAATCCTTGCTGGCGACCGTGACCGCGGCACTCCTGGTCTGGGAGGCGCTTCTGCTGATCCCCATGGTTCCGGGGAAGCTGATCGATACGAGGGACTTCTCGCCGCTCCCTCGGTGGCAGTACAACAGCTTCAACGTGTTCCTGACCTCTCTCGGGCTCGCCAGCTTCGTGGTGGCCGGGTTCGCCATGGCCGGTCAGCACTGGGCCTTCGTGGCTGCACTGGTGCTGAGCCTCGGCTACATCGCGGTTTTCGCGGCCGACCTCGGCGCGGTCTTCCCCGTCGTGCCCGACCCCCTGCCGGTGCAGCTGCTCGTCCTCGAAGCGATCGCGCTGGCCTCGGCCGGTGTGATCGCCGTGATCGCGATCCAGGGGGTACGGCTGTGATGAGCGAGTCGACGAGCCCCGCGCGCCGGACGGATACGCGAGAGAAGATCATCGAAGCCGCTGCCTCCCTCATTCCCGAGCTGGGCTGGGGCGATGTGAGCAGTCGGCGGGTGGCGGAGCGCGCAGGCGTGAACACCGGAGTGATCCACTACCACGTGGGGAGCATCGGCGAACTCCGGCGCATCGCCGCGGTACGGAAGATCCGGACGTTCTTCCTCGACCGGATCGGCGAGGCGCTGGCGCAGGAGGATCCGGCCGTGGCCGTCGAAACCATGCTCCGCGCGCTGTCCGCCAACGATCCCCGTGATCCGGAACTGCTGCTGCTGTACGAGTCCCTCGTCGCCGCGAGCCGGGACGACGAGCTGCGTGCCGAGATCGCCGGCTTGCTGGCCGAGCTGCGGCAGCGGCTGTGCGACTGGTTCGCGGACCGGGGGATCGCGCATCCGCTCACCCTCGCCGTCACCCTCACGGCGGCGATCGACGGATACCTCCTCCAGCGGTCGCTCGACCCGTCCCTTGAGCCCGGCCCCCTCATCGAGGGACTGGTCGGCCTGGTCCGGCAACAGCTCGCAGCCGACGGCTCATGAGATGCAGAAGCGCGAGAGCCGCCTCGCGTACGGGGCGCGTGGGCGCCGTACGCGAGGCGGCCCTCATCAGCTGCCCTGCCGGGAGAGAACCCGGGCACCTTCATGGCGCACCACCGGCCGAACGGGCACGGTGCGAATGCCCTGCGCGGCGTCAGCCTTCGGAGCGCCCTTCTCCCGTACGACGAGCAGTCCGGTCAGTACCAGTGCCACGCAGAGCACCGGACCGAGCGGGTTTCCGGGGGAAATGAAACCCTGCGCGGCGAGGCCGAGGAGACCACCGGCGGAAAGCACGGCCGCGAGAACGACCTTGCCGAGGCTCATGTCCGATGCCCCACCGGAGGGGCGACGGAATTCGAACCGGCCGAAAATTCGAGTGAAGCTGACCAGGAAGAATCCCGAAACGCCGACCCACAGCGGTGCCACCGCGAACCACATGGGGCTGCCGGGCGTCGGCGTCGCGAATCCGAGTCCGACAATCGCGATTCCCGCCGTCATCACGAGCGCGGGCATGTGCCAGAGATACAGCGTCATGAAACGGGCTCCGCACCACTGAAGTACGGCGGTGGCCATGGGGCGTTCCGCGAATCGCGTAATTGCCGGCTTGAGCGTCAGCCAGAGTCCGAGCTGGCCGATGGTCAGCGACATCATCAACGCGGTCGGCGGGCTCATGTTGGAGACCGGGGCCCCGGGCATTCCGATCATGGATGCCGGATAGGGGCCGAAGAACACGGCGGCCGCGGTGAGTCCGAAGCCGACCGCGGCCAGACCCGACGACACCCACGCGTTCCGCATGCGCAGGCCGCCGTCGGCGTAGTGGAAGCCGAACTGGTGGGCCGCCAGCCAGACGAACAGCGCGTTCAGGAAACCGATCGCGGGGCTGAACTCGAAGCGCAGCACATCGACGACCAGGGCACAGGCGCCGAGGGCCCCGATCACACGCCAGCCGTACCGGCGGTACAACTTGAACATCACCGGAGTGAGCGCCACCACGAGCACATAGACGGCGAGGAACCAGAGCAGCTGGCCGGCTATCTTGCCCGCCATCAGCACCGGCTGCTCCGGCAACCCCGCACCGATCAACACGTGGGGCAGCAGGAGCCACACGGCTGCCAGGGGTATGACCGGCACCAGGAGCCGCGCGATTCTGCTCCGGAGCCAGGTGTTCACCGATTTCACGGATCGGAAAGAGAAGAAATTGGCGGCGCCGCCGGCGAAGAACACCATGGGCATGACCTGCGTCAGCCAGGTGACAATCCACCAGCCGGGGCTCGCGAGCGCATTCCCGGTGCTCAAATGCCCATTTTTGTAGGCCAGTACGGGCATGAGCCAGTGCTGGGAAATCACGGCCAGCACGCATAGCGCTCTGATGACGTCTATGAATGAATCGCGACCGCGACCGGGCGAATGAGCGTGGGTTTGCTGCATGTAAACAGCGTGACGTCAGCAGGCGATACGCACAGTGAAGTGGCCCCCCGAATTGGTCGGGGGGCCAGCACTTCGTGCCATGGTGGGGTTCTCCCTACCGGCCCTACGCTGGTGCGGTCCGACCGGGCAACTCCGTCACATGGAGGATCAAATGCGCGCACGCCTCGCCGCCGTCGTCACAACGGTGGTCCTTGGCTCCGGCATGCTGGTCAACGCACCCGCCGCTCACGCGGCCGACCCCGTAAGCGACTTCGACGTAACAGTAGGGAACACCTACACCCGAGGAACGATCACCTGGCACAACCGGTCAGTCACCATCGCCGGCGAACAGAAGTCGGTCTCTTCGACGAGCTGTCGGGGAACCACCGCCTTCACCCTCGATTCCAAGAGCAACCAGCTGGACCTCGCCTACACCTCCCCGACCTGCGGTATCAGCGAGACATTCATCCCGCTCGCCGTGCTGGCGGACGTCCCCGGCGGAGCCGCGGTCGTACGGGTCTGCCTCGACGACGGCTCGCTCCCGCCGACCTACTTCGAGTGCAAGCGCTACGGACGCCCGTCGAGTTGACCCGGTCCTGAAGGACTGGGCCCCGGGAGCCCGCCCGACCGTTTGGCGGGCGGGCTCCTGTGTCCGGGCACCCCTCGGAAGCCGTCTCAATCGGCGAATCGCCGCCCGGAGCACGGCCCCGCCACGACCAGCACCAGAGCCGCGGTCGCGCCGCCGAGCAGCATGACCGCCGACAAGGACATGTGGTCGAGGACGGCTCCGCCTGTCAGGGCGCCGATGGCGAAGGTCGCCTGGAAGGACGCGGTGAACAGGACGGACGCCGCTTCGGGTGCGTCGGGCGCGGCCCTGGCGAACCAGGTCTGCGAGCAGACCGGCACCGCACCGTAGGCGACACCCCAGACAACCAGCAGTGCGACGGCGCCGGCCTCCCACCTGCCCAGGACCGGGAGCAGGGCGGTCGCGGTGGCGATGAGTCCCGCGGCGAGGCGGACCGCGGTACGCGGGCGGCGCGTCACGAGTGCGCCGCCGACGAAGTTGCCGACGATCCCGGCAGCGCCGTAGACCAGCAGGAACACCGTGATCAGCGCCGGACCGGCGTGTGTGACCCGTTCCAGGAAGGGGGTGACATAGGTGTACGTCGCGAAGTGGGACATAACTATGAGAAAGGTGATGAGAAGAGCGAACCGGGTGCCCGGCCGGGAGAGCACGGTGCGCAGCAGGCTCGCGCGGGTGACCCGTGCCGGCGGCAGCGGCGGAACCACCATGAGCATCAGGGCCAGTACGCCCACGCTCAGCGCACCCATGACCACGAACGCCGTCCGCCAGCCGGCCAGGCCGCCGATGAACGTACCGGCGGGGACGCCGAGTACGGAGCCCAGCGGGACGGCCGAGAAGATCACCGCGGTCGCCCGGCCGGCCGACGCCGGGCGGACCAGCCGGCCCGCCAGCCCGGCCCCGACCGACCAGAAGCCGCCGATGGTGATCCCGACCATCACCCGGGAGACCAGGACGAGGCGGTAGTCGGTCGCGGCGGCGACGAGGAAGTCGGCCAGGGCCAGCAGGAGCATGAAGGCGCAGAGCATCAGGCGCCGGTCGACACGTGCCGTCGCCACCGTGACCAAGGGCGCGGAGACCGCTGCGAGGATTCCGGGCACGGTCATCATCAGTCCCGCCGTGCCGTCCGAGACGGCGAAGTCGGACCCGATCGACGTGAGCAGGCCGATGGGCAGGATCTCGGTGGTGACGATCGAGAAGATGCCCAGCATGACGGAGAGGACGGCGAGCCGGCCGCGTAAAGGGGTGCGGGGCGGGAGGGCGGTGCGTTCGGAGGGGCTGGTGGCCGCGGTGGGGTTCATGGCGGATGCCGTCCTGTGCTCGGTGACGCGAGGGCTGTTCGCCCCAGTTCACAAGCGGCGGTGGACGGTGTCCGGCAGGTTCGCGACGTCAACGCCGCCGGCCGGGGTCGACGTCGCTTTTCCGCCGGAGGCCGTTCACTTCTCGCCGGAGGACCGGAAACGGTGAAGGGCCGTCGCTCCCGAGCGGGGGAGTGACGGCCCTTCACCGGGCGCCGGAAAGGCGCTTGTGAATCCGTGAACCCAGAGGGTCGCGCCGAATCAGAGAACGCGGACCGCGCCCGACGGCGGGTCGTAGGACAGCGGACGCTGCACCACACCGGTGCTGGAGTTCTGCGCGCCGACGAACTGGCCGTTGCCCACGTAGATCCCGACGTGGTACGCGCTGCCCGCGCCGCCCCAGTACAGGATGTCGCCCGGCTGGAGGTTGCTCAGCGAGACCTGGGTGCCGGCGGTGGACTGGGACTGCGAGACGCGCGGCAGGTCGATGTTGACCGAACGGAACGCGGCCTGGACGAGGCCGGAGCAGTCCCACGAGTTGGGGCCGGTGCCGCCGGGCACGTACGCGTCGCCGACCTGGGCCTGCGCGAAGGCGATGACAGCGGCGGCGGAGCCGGTCGCGCTCGACGAGGAGGAAGAGGAGGACGTGGAGACGGCCGTACCGGCGTTGGAGCCGGAGGTCGCGCTGAGCGTCGTGCGGGCGGTGGAGCGGGAGGCGCGCTCGGCGGCCTCCGCCTTGGCCTTGGCGGCCGCCTCCGCCTTCTTCTTGGCCTCAGCCTTGCGGACCGCCTCGGCCTTGGCCTTCTTGGCGGTCTTGGCCGCGGTGGCGGCTGCGGCGTCCTCCTGGGCCTGCGTCTGCAGGTCCTGGGCGACCT
Organism: Streptomyces sp. NPDC127117; assembly: GCF_042677325.1. Classification (NCBI taxonomy): domain Bacteria; kingdom Bacillati; phylum Actinomycetota; class Actinomycetes; order Kitasatosporales; family Streptomycetaceae; genus Streptomyces; species Streptomyces sp. NPDC127117. The sequence continues at coordinate 49,098 of NZ_JBHXTM010000046.1, read as the reverse complement.
GCTGCGTGGCCTGGGCGGACGCGGCGACGGCGGTGGAGAGCCCGGAGGTGATGGTGGGCATCTCGATGGTCTGGGTCACCGGCTCGGCCTGGGCCGGACCGGCGGCGCCTGCGACCGCGATGGTGCTGAGGACGCCACCGGCAACTCCGGCCCGCAGCGCCGTCTTCGAGGCGTTTCGGCGGGGCTTCCGGTGGCTGGGTATGTGAGCGGTGTGGGACATGGGTACTAGCGCTATCAGGGCCTCGGGGCTCCCATCAAGAAACGTGTGTTGCGACACAGTTACGTACGGAATCTATGAATCCGCTTTCCGGGAGCCCTTATTGACGCCGTAACGGGCAAAACGGTCATGCCTGATCACGGCTGTGATCACGGACTTTCGGCAATACGCCCGAATTGCCCGCCGCTTACCATCCGTTCACACCGATGGCCAAGCCCGCTTTTGTTGAAGCCCTGATGGAGTGACGCAGGTCACAGCGTGGCCGCGGGGTGAGGGGCGGTTATGCGCCATGCGCCCAAGGCGGCCCCGGGCGAAGGGAGATGTCCCGTTCACCCCGAAGATCGGAAATGCTCATACACGTCCACTTCGCTCCCCGAGACCCCCTCTCCCGGGTGAGGTTCGGACGGCCGGGAGGGCCCGGGCCGACCGGGAAGGGGTGGAATCCGCCCGGAGGTATCAAGATCGGGTGGATTCCTCTATCACCCCGGGTTGTCCATCGCCAATTTGCTTGGCACGGCCATCTCTTGATAGGGCAACAGCCGTTTGACCAGCGGTAACAGCATCGGATGTCACGTCTCGTGATCACTCGGCCGCTTCGCGTGTGAAGATCACCGCTCATCCGACTTCATGATCCTTCGTCAGGTGGTGGAGATCACAAAGGCGTTGTCGTACCCCGTGTCGCAGATCACAGGATGGCGGGCATAGGATGCGGGGCAGTCGGGCTTGTGAACTGCCTCACATGTGCACGATCTTGGTGAGGTGGTGAGCCGGTCGCCCGATGCGGTCCAACGGTCAAGGACGACTGGAAGGAGCGAGGAGCGTGAATGCCTACGCGCCCATCCTCGTGCTCGGCGCCCTCGGGGCAGGGTTTGCGATCTTCTCCGTGGTCATGGCCACGCTTATCGGCCCCAAGCGCTACAACCGGGCAAAGCTCGAAGCGTACGAGTGCGGTATCGAACCCACACCCACGCCGGCCGGAGGCGGCCGCTTCCCCATCAAGTACTACCTGACGGCGATGCTCTTCATCGTCTTCGACATCGAGATCGTCTTCCTCTATCCCTGGGCGGTCACCTTCGACGCCCTGGGGATCTTCGGGCTCGTGGAGATGCTGCTCTTCGTGCTCACCGTCTTCGTCGCCTACGCGTATGTGTGGCGTCGCGGCGGCCTGGAATGGGACTGAGGGGCTGAGGGGCACACCATGGGACTCGAAGAGAAGCTGCCCAGCGGCTTCGTGCTGACCACTGTCGAGCAGGCCGCCGGCTGGGTACGGAAGTCCTCCGTCTTCCCGGCCACCTTCGGCCTCGCCTGTTGCGCCATCGAAATGATGACGACCGGGGCCGGGCGCTACGACCTGGCCCGTTTCGGCATGGAGGTCTTCCGCGGATCGCCGCGGCAGGCGGATCTGATGATCGTCGCAGGACGGGTCAGCCAGAAGATGGCTCCCGTCCTGCGGCAGGTCTACGACCAGATGCCCAATCCCAAGTGGGTGATCTCCATGGGGGTTTGCGCGTCATCGGGCGGAATGTTCAACAATTACGCCATTGTTCAGGGTGTTGATCACATTGTCCCGGTTGATATCTATTTGCCGGGCTGCCCGCCGCGGCCCGAGATGCTGATGGACGCGATCCTCAAGCTCCACCAGAAGATCCAGGGCTCCAAGCTCGGGGTCAACGCGGAGGAGGCCGCCCGGGAGGCGGAGGACGCCGCGCTCAAGGCACTGCCCCTGATCGAGATGAAGGGGCTGCTCCGGTGAGCGAGAACCAGAACCACGACGAGCAGAACCACAACGGTGTGCCCGCGCCGCGCGCGGACACCGGCGAGGCCATCGGCGTACGCAAGGGCATGTTCGGCGCCAACAACGGCGGTGACACCTCCGGCTACGGCGGCCTCGTCCGCACCGTGACCCTGCCGGGCGCCACCTCCCGCCCGTACGGCGGCTGGTTCGACGAAGTCGCCGACGAGCTCGAAGGGGCCCTGGAGGAGCAGGACCTGCTTCCCGGGAACGCCATCGAGAAGACCGTCGTCGACCGCGGCGAGCTCACCTTCCACATCGCCCGCGAACACCTCGTCCGGGTCGCCCGGACCCTGCGCGACGACCCGGCGCTGCGCTTCGAGCTCTGCACGGGGGTGAGCGGCGTCCACTTCCTCGGCGACAAGGGCCGCGAGCTGCACGCCGTCTACCACCTGCGCTCGATCACGCACGGCCGGCTCATCCGGCTGGAGGTGTCGGCCCCGGACAGCGATCCGCACGTCCCGTCCCTCGTCGAGGTCTACCCGACCAACGACTGGCACGAGCGCGAGACCTACGACTTCTTCGGGCTCATCTTCGACGGGCACCCCGCCCTCACCCGGATCATGATGCCGGACGACTGGCAGGGCTTCCCGCAGCGCAAGGACTACCCGCTCGGCGGCATCGCCGTCGAGTACAAGGGCGCCCAGATCCCGGCTCCGGACCAGCGGAGGTCGTACTCCTGATGTCTACTCCCCACTCCCACCCGTCGCCCGGCCGCCACCCCTCATCGAGTCCCTCCGGGACGCCCCTTTCGGATGCCCGGGCCACGACCGAGGGGACTGTATATACAGTCACCGGCGGCGACTGGGACGAGGTCGTCGAGTCCGCGGTCAAGTCCGACGACGAGCGCATCATTGTCAATATGGGCCCCCAGCACCCGTCCACGCACGGTGTTCTGCGGCTGATCCTGGAGATCGACGGCGAGACCGTCACCGAGGCCCGCTGCGGCATCGGCTACCTCCACACCGGCATCGAGAAGAACCTCGAATTCCGGAACTGGACGCAGGGCACCACCTTCGTCACGCGCATGGACTACCTGACGCCGTTCTTCAACGAGGCGGCGTACTGCCTGGGCGTCGAGAAGCTCCTGGGCATCGAGGACCAGATCCCCGACCGGGCCAGCATCCTGCGCGTGCTCCTGATGGAGCTCAACCGGATCTCCTCGCACCTGGTGTGCATCGCCACCGGCGGCATGGAGCTCGGCGCCACCACGATCATGATCTACGGCTTCCGCGATCGTGAACTCGTTCTCGACCTCTTCGAGCTGATCACCGGCCTGCGGATGAACCACGCGTTCATCCGCCCCGGCGGACTCGCCCAGGACCTGCCGCCCGGCGCGATCGACCAGCTCCGCGAGTTCGTGAAGACCATGAAGAAGAACCTGCCGGAGTACGACAAGCTCGCCACCGGCAACCCCATCTTCAAGGCCCGCATGCAGGACGTCGGCTACCTCGACCTGACCGGCTGCATGGCCCTCGGCGCCACCGGCCCGATCCTGCGCTCCGCCGGACTCCCGCACGACCTGCGCAAGACCGACCCGTACTGCGGGTACGAGAACTACGAGTTCGACGTCCCCACCGCCGACACCTGCGACGCCTACGGCCGCTTCCTCATCCGCCTGGAGGAGATGCGCCAGTCGCTGCGGATCGTCGAGCAGTGCATCGACCGGCTCGCCCCCGGTCCCGTGATGGTCGCCGACAAGAAGATCGCCTGGCCGGCCCAGCTCGCGCTCGGCCCGGACGGACTCGGCAACTCGCTCGACCACATCAAGAAGATCATGGGCACCTCCATGGAGGCCCTGATCCACCACTTCAAGCTGGTGACCGAGGGCTTCCGGGTTCCGGCCGGACAGGCGTACACCGCCGTCGAATCGCCCAAGGGCGAACTCGGCGTGCACGTCGTCTCGGACGGAGGCACCCGCCCCTACCGGGTCCACTTCCGCGACCCGTCCTTCACCAACCTCCAGGCCATGGCGGCGATGTGCGAGGGCGGCCAGGTCGCCGACGTCATCGTCGCCGTCGCGTCCATCGACCCCGTGATGGGAGGCGTCGACCGGTGACCGAAGCACGTCAGGAAGTCAGTCTGGGGATGCCGCAGCTCCCCGCCCCCGCCTACCCGGCCGAGGTGCGCGCCAGGCTCGAAGCGGACGCGAAGGAGGTGATCGCCCGCTACCCCGGCAGCCGCTCCGCCCTGCTTCCCCTGCTGCACCTGGTGCAGTCCGAGGAGGGTTACGTATCCCGTACGGGCATGGCGTTCTGCGCCGAGCTGCTCGGCCTCACCACCGCCGAGGTCACCGCGGTCGCCACCTTCTACACCATGTACCGGCGCAAGCCGAGCGGTGACTACCAGGTCGGTGTCTGCACCAACACGCTCTGCGCGGTGATGGGCGGCGACGCGATCTTCGACCGGCTCAAGGAACACCTCGGCGTCGGCAACGACGAGACGACCGAGGACGGCAAGGTCACCCTCGAACACATCGAGTGCAACGCGGCCTGCGACTTCGCCCCCGTGGTGATGGTCAACTGGGAGTTCTTCGACAACCAGACGCCCGAGAGCGCGACCCGCCTGGTCGACGACCTGATCGCCGGGCGCACCGTCGAACCCACCCGCGGCGCCCCGATCTGCTCGTACAAGGAGACCGCCCGGATCCTGGCCGGCTTCCCCGACGAGCGCCCCGGCGCCGTCGAGGCATCCGGCGGCGCGGGCCCCGCCTCGCTGATCGGCCTCCGCCTGGCCAAGGGCGAGGAGCCGCACCCGCGCGTCGTCGCCCCGCGCGGCGAGCGCCCGCACGGCGAGTCCGGCCACGCCGCCCCGCAGGACCCGGACCGGCCGGCCGGCCCGACAGCCGAGGAGGGGGAGTGATGACGTTGGCGACCGAGATCGACGACAACGGAAGCGGCAACGGGAACGGGGGCAGCCCCGAGAAGCTGCTCGCCCCCGTCCTCTCCGCCTTCTGGGACGAGCCGGAATCCTGGACCCTGGACACCTACCGGCGCCACGACGGATACGAGGGCCTGCGCAAGGCCCTCGCCATGGCGCCGGACGACCTCATCGCCTACGTCAAGGACTCCGGCCTGCGCGGCCGCGGCGGCGCGGGCTTCCCGACCGGGATGAAGTGGCAGTTCATCCCGCAGGGCGACGGCAAACCGCACTATCTGGTTGTCAACGCCGACGAATCGGAACCGGGCACCTGCAAGGACATCCCGCTCCTGTTCGCCAACCCGCACAGCCTCATCGAGGGCATCGTGATCGCCTGTTACGCGATCCGTTCGTCGCACGCGTTCATCTACTTGCGCGGTGAGGTCGTCCCCGTGCTGCGACGTCTGCACGAGGCCGTACGAGAGGCGTACGAGGCGGGCTATCTGGGGACGAACATCCTGGGCTCGGGGCTCGATCTGGAACTCACGGTGCACGCCGGCGCCGGCGCGTACATCTGTGGTGAGGAAACCGCGCTGCTCGACTCTCTCGAAGGACGGCGTGGCCAGCCCCGGCTGCGACCCCCCTTCCCCGCGGTCGCCGGTCTGTACGCCTGCCCCACTGTGGTGAACAACGTCGAATCCATCGCCTCGGTTCCCGCGATCCTGAACCGGGGCAAGGACTGGTTCAAGTCGATGGGCAGCGAGAAGTCCCCCGGCTTCACGCTGTACTCGCTCAGCGGGCACGTCGCCGGCCCCGGCCAGTACGAGGCACCGCTCGGCATCACGCTGCGCCAGCTGCTCGACATGAGCGGCGGCATGCGCCCCGGCCACCGGCTGAAGTTCTGGACCCCGGGCGGCTCGTCGACCCCGATGTTCACCGACGAGCACCTCGACGTACCGCTCGACTACGAGGGCGTCGGCGCCGCCGGATCCATGCTCGGCACCAAGGCGCTCCAGTGCTTCGACGAGACCACCTGCGTGGTGCGGGCCGTCACCCGCTGGACCGAGTTCTACGCCCATGAGTCCTGCGGCAAGTGCACGCCCTGCCGCGAAGGCACCTACTGGCTCGTCCAGTTGCTCCGCGACATCGAGGCCGGCAAGGGGCAGATGGCCGACCTCGACAAGCTGAACGACATCGCCGACAACATCAACGGCAAGTCCTTCTGCGCCCTCGGCGACGGCGCCGCCTCGCCGATCTTCTCCTCGCTGAAGTACTTCCGCGAGGAGTACGAGCAGCACATCACGGGCAAGGGCTGCCCCTTCGATCCCGCCAGGTCGACCGTCTGGGCCGACGACAAGAACGCTCACCAGGGGGTGAACGCATGACAGTCACCACGAGTGCGCCCTCCGGGGGCGGCGAGGCGGCCATCCCGCCCGAGGACCTGGTCACGCTGACCATCGACGGCATCGAGATCAGCGTGCCCAAGGGCACCCTGGTCATCCGGGCCGCCGAACTCCTCGGCATCGAGATCCCGCGCTTCTGCGACCACCCGCTCCTCGACCCGGCCGGCGCCTGCCGGCAGTGCATCGTCGAGGTCGAGGGCCAGCGCAAGCCGATGGCGTCCTGCACCATCACCTGCACCGACGGCATGGTCGTCAGGTCGCAGCTCACCTCCCCGGTCGCCGAGAAGGCCCAGAAGGGTGTGATGGAGCTGCTGCTCATCAACCACCCGCTGGACTGCCCGGTCTGCGACAAGGGCGGCGAGTGCCCGCTCCAGAACCAGGCGATGTCGCACGGCGGCTCCGACTCCCGCTTCGACGGCAAGAAGCGGACCTTCGAGAAGCCCGTCCCGATCTCCACCCAGGTGCTGCTGGACCGTGAGCGGTGCGTGCTCTGCGCGCGCTGCACCCGGTTCTCCAACCAGGTGGCCGGCGACCCGATGATCGAGCTGATCGAGCGCGGCGCGCTCCAGCAGGTCGGCACCGGCGAGGGCGACCCGTTCGAGTCGTACTTCTCCGGGAACACCATCCAGATCTGCCCGGTCGGGGCGCTGACCTCGGCGGCGTACCGATTCCGCTCCCGCCCCTTCGACCTGGTCTCGTCGCCGTCGGTGTGCGAGCACTGCGCGGGCGGCTGCGCGACCCGCACCGACCACCGGCGCGGCAAGGTCATGCGGCGGCTCGCCGCCAACGACCCCGAGGTCAACGAGGAGTGGGTCTGCGACAAGGGCCGCTTCGGCTTCCGCTACGCGCAGCAGCGGGACCGGCTCACCACTCCGCTGGTACGCAACGCGGACGGCGTCCTTGAGCCCGCGGGCTGGCCCGAGGCGCTGGCCGCCGCGGCCGCCGGTCTGTCCGCCGCGCGCGGCCGGACCGGGGTGCTCACCGGCGGCCGGCTGACCGTCGAGGACGCCTACGCGTACAGCAAGTTCGCCCGGGTCGCCCTGGACACCAACGACATCGACTTCCGGGCCCGGGTCCACAGCAGCGAGGAGGCCGACTTCCTGGCCGCCCGCGTGGCCGGGCGCGGCCGGGACCTGGACGGGGCGGGGGTCACGTACACCTCGCTGGAGAAGGCCCCGACGGTGCTGCTGGTCGGGTTCGAGTCGGAGGAGGAGGCGCCCGGCGTCTTCCTGCGGCTGCGCAAGGCCAACCGCAAGCACGGACAGCGCACCTACGCCATCGCCTCGCACGCCACCCGCGGCCTCGACAAGGCGGGCGGCACGCTGCTGCCCGCCGCCCCCGGCACCGAGACCGAGTGGCTGGACGCGATCGCGGGCGGTGTCGGCCTCGACGGCGACGGAGCCGCGGCGGCCGAGGCGCTGCGGAGCGAGGGCGCCGTCATCGTGGTCGGTGAGCGGCTGGCCGGGGTACCGGGCGGGCTCACCGCCGCGGTACGCACCGCGACCGCGACCGGGGCCGCGCTGGTGTGGATCCCGCGCCGGGCCGGCGAGCGCGGCGCGGTGGAGGCGGGCGCGCTCCCGTCGCTGCTGCCCGGCGGCCGTCCGGCGACCGATCCGCGGGCCAGGGACGAGGTGGCGGCCGTCTGGGGCGTCGCCGAACTCCCGTCCCGCTTCGGCCGCGACACCGACCAGATCGTCGAGGCCGCGGCCACCGGCGAACTGGCCGCGCTGGTCGTCGCCGGGGTCCAGGCCGTGGACCTGCCGAACCCGGCACGGGCCCTGGAGGCCCTGGACCAGGTCGGTTTCCTGGTCTCCCTGGAGCAGCGGCCCAACGAGGTGACCGAGCGCGCCGACGTGGTGTTCCCGGTCGCCGCGGTGGCCGAGAAGTCCGGCACCTTCCTCAACTGGGAGGGCAGGGCGCGGATGTTCGAGGCCGCGCTGAAGCCGGAGCAGATGACGCGCGCGCTCGCGCCGGGCGACGCCCGGGTGCTGCACATGCTGGCCGACGCCCTCGACGTTCACTTCGCGCTGCCGGACCTGAAGTCCGTACGCCGTGAGCTGGACCGGCTCGGCGGCTGGACCGGGACGCACGCCACCGACCCGAACGAGCCGGCCCGGCCGCTGCCCAGGCCCGGCGACGGCGAGGCGGTCCTCGCGGGCCACCGGATGCTGCTCGACCTGGGCCGGCTCCAGGAGGGCGACGAGGCGCTGGCCGGCACCCGGCACGCCGCGGTCGCCCGGCTCTCCGCGGCCACCGCCGCCGAGACGGGCGTGAAGGACGGCGATCTGCTGGCCGTCACCGGCCCGGCGGGCAGCGTCGCATTCCCGCTGAAGGTCACCGACATGCCGGACCGGGTGGTCTGGGTGCCGCTGAACTCCGTCGGGCGGGGCGTTCCGGCCGACACCGGTGCCCGGCCCGGCGGTCTGGTCCGGATCGGACCCGCCGCAGCGGGTACTCCCGACGTCACACCGGAGGTGGGGGCGTGAGTGCCTTCGCTCAACTGGCAGCGGCACCGCACAGTGCCGTACTCGCCGCCGAGGATCTGTCGATGTTCGGCACCGACCCGTGGTGGCTCGTCGTCATCAAGGCGGTGTTCTGCTTCGCGTTCCTGATGGTGACCGTGCTCTTCTCCATCGTGTGGGAGCGCAAGGTCGTCGCCTGGATGCAGTTGCGCATCGGCCCCAACCGGCACGGTCCCTGGGGCATGCTCCAGTCGCTCGCCGACGGCATCAAGCTGATGCTGAAGGAGGACCTCGTCGTCAAGCGGGCCGACAAGGTCGTGTACGTGCTCGCGCCGATCGTCGCGGCCATCCCGGCCTTCATGGCGATCGCCGTGATCCCGTTCGGCCCGTCCGGCAACGAGGTCTCGATCTTCGGCCACCGCACCACGATGCAGCTCACCGACCTGCCGATCGCGATGCTCTACATCCTCGCGGTCGCCTCGGTCGGGATCTACGGCATCGTGCTGGCCGGATGGTCGTCCGGATCGACGTACCCACTGCTCGGCGGTCTGCGCTCCTGCGCGCAGATGATCAGCTACGAGATCGCCATGGGTGCCGCGTTCGCCTCGGTCTTCCTCTACTCCGGGTCGATGTCGACCTCGAAGATCGTGGAGGCGCAGCAGGACCGCTGGTTCATCCTGCTGCTGCCGGTCTCGTTCATCATCTACATCGTCACGATGGTCGGCGAGACCAACCGCGCCCCGTTCGACATGCCGGAGTCCGAGGGCGACCTGGTCGGCGGCTTCAACACCGAATACTCGTCGATCAAGTTCGCGATGTTCATGCTCGCCGAGTACGTCAACATGGTCACCGTCTCCGCGGTCGCCACGACCCTGTTCCTGGGCGGCTGGCGGGCCCCGTGGCCGATCAGCACCTTCTGGGAGGGCGCGAACCACGGCTGGTGGCCGATGCTCTGGTTCGTCCTCAAGGTCCAGCTGCTGCTGTTCTTCTTCATCTGGCTGCGCGGCACGCTGCCCCGGGTCCGTTACGACCAGCTGATGAAGCTCGGCTGGAAGGTCCTGATCCCGGTCTCCGTGGTCTGGCTGATGCTGGTCGCGACGGTGCGGGCGCTGCGCAACGAGGGCTACGACTTCACGAGGATCGTGCTGTACGTGGCCGGGGCCGTGATCGCGATCCTGCTGATCTCCTTCGTCGCCGACATCTTCCGCGACAAGAAGGGCCGGGCCGCCGAGGCGGAGGCCGGACCTGAGCCGGCGTTCGACCCGATGGCGGGCGGGTTCCCGGTGCCGCCGCTGCCCGGACAGACCCTGCCGCCGGTGCCGCGCCGCAGGCCGCGGGGCGAGCGGGAGCTCGTTGTCAGTGGCGGGCCGGATACTCAGAGTGACGGAAATTCGAGTGACGGAAAGGAGGCCGACGGTGTCTGAGTCACCAGAGTCCTCGGGGACTTCGGGAGCCTCGGGATCCTCGGGGTCCTCGGAGGAGAAGTTCCAGAACCCCGTCGCCGGCTTCGGCGTGACCTTCAAGGCCATGTTCAAGAAGCGGCTGACCGAGCAGTATCCGGAAACGCCGAAGGTGACGGCGCCGCGCTTCCACGGCCGGCACCAGCTCAACCGTCACCCGGACGGTCTGGAGAAGTGCGTCGGCTGCGAGCTGTGCGCCTGGGCCTGCCCGGCGGACGCGATCTACGTCGAGGGCGCGGACAACACCGAAGAGGAGCGCTACTCCCCGGGTGAGCGCTACGGCCGCGTCTACCAGATCAATTACGCGCGCTGCATTCTCTGCGGACTGTGCATCGAGGCCTGCCCGACCCGGGCGCTGACGATGACCAATGAGTTCGAGCTCGCCAACACCACCCGCGAGAGCCTCATCTACACCAAGGACGAGCTGCTCGCGGGCCTGGAGGAGGGCATGGTCGACACCCCGCACGCGATCTTCCCCGGGATGGACGAACAGGACTACTACCGGGGCCTCGTCACCGAGGCGGCGCCCGGTACGGAGCCCCAGGTCGCCATCTCCAAGGGCGAGAAGCCGGCCGACGGGCACAGCGAGAACAACGGCTCGGCGCAGGGGGTGGGCGCATGACCGGCCTGGCCGCCGCGGCCTCCCAGACCTCGACCGGCGAGGCCGTCCAGTTCTGGCTGCTCGGCATCGTCGCCGTGATCGGCGCGCTGTCCACCGTGCTGATGAAGAAGGCCGTGCACAGCGCGCTGAGCCTCGCCGGGACCATGATCATCCTGGCGGTGTTCTACCTCGCCAACGGCGCCTATTTCCTGGGCATCGTCCAGATCGTCGTCTACACCGGCGCGATCATGATGCTGTTCCTCTTCGTGGTCATGCTGGTCGGTGTCACCGCGGCCGACTCGCTGAAGGAGACCCTGAAGGGCCAGCGCTGGCTGGCCGCGGGCTGCGGTCTCGGCTTCGGCGTCCTGCTGGTCGCCGGCATCGGCAACGCCTCGCTCACCAGCTTCAACGGGCTCGGCACCGCCAACACCGAGCACGGCGGAAACGTGGAGGGGCTGGCCAGCCTCATCTTCACCAAGTACGTCTTCGCCTTCGAGATCACCGGCGCCCTGCTGATCACGGCGACGGTCGGCGCGATGGTGCTCACCCACCGGGAACGCACCGAACGGGCCAAGAACCAGCGGGAGATGTCCGAGGAGCGCGTACGCGGCAAGCAGCTTCCGCCGCTGCCCGCCCCCGGTGTCTACGCCCGGCACAACGCCGTGGACATCCCGGGCCTGCTCCCGGACGGCACGCCTTCCGAGCTCACCGTCATGCAGACGCTGCGCAACCGTGGCCAGATCCGCGATGTCTCGAACGAGTCGCTGGACCAGCTCAAGGCGCTGGAGCAGCGCTCCGAGGAACGGCTCGGCCGTGACAACGAAGAAGAGGAGGTCGCCAAGTGAATCCGGTCAACTACCTCTATCTCGCAGCCCTGCTGTTCACCATCGGTGCGGCCGGGGTGCTGATCCGGCGGAACGCGATCGTGGTGTTCATGTGCGTGGAGCTGATGCTCAACGCCTGCAACCTCGCGTTCGTGACCTTCTCCCGGATGCACGGCAATCTCGACGGCCAGATCATCGCCTTCTTCACGATGGTCGTCGCCGCCGCCGAGGTCGTGGTCGGGCTCGCGATCATCGTGTCGGTGTTCCGTTCCCGCCACTCGGCCTCGGTCGACGACGCCAGCCTGATGAAGCTGTAAGGGGACGTTGAATCGTGGAGAACCTGATCGCGCTGCTCGTCGCGGCGCCCCTGCTCGGAGCGGCGGTCCTGCTCTGCGGCGGCCGACGGCTGGACCGCGCCGGACACTGGATCGGCACCCTGCTCGCCGCAGCGTCGTTCGTCATCGGTGTCGTGCTCTTCCTCGACATGCTGGGGAAGGGCGCGGAGGACCGGGCGCTGCACCAGAAGCTGTTCAGCTGGATCCCGGTCGAGGGCTTCCAGGCCGATGTGGCCTTCCAGCTCGACCAGTTGTCGATGACGTTCGTGCTGCTGATCACCGGTGTGGGCACCCTGATCCACATCTACTCGATCGGCTACATGGCGCACGACGAGCGCCGGCGCCGCTTCTTCGGCTATCTGAACCTGTTCCTCGCGGCGATGCTGATCCTGGTCATCGCCGACAACTACCTGCTGCTGTACGTCGGGTGGGAGGGCGTCGGTCTGGCGTCGTACCTGCTCATCGGCTTCTGGCAGCACAAGCCCAGCGCGGCCACGGCCGCCAAGAAGGCATTCCTGGTCAACCGCGTCGGTGACATGGGCCTGTCGATCGCGATCATGCTGATGTTCACCACCTTCGGCACCTTCGCCTTCGGCCCGGTCCTCGAAGCCACGGGGGAGACGAGCGAGGGCAAGCTGACGGCGATCGGCCTGATGCTGCTGCTCGCGGCCTGCGGCAAGTCGGCCCAGGTACCGCTGCAGTCCTGGCTCGGTGACGCGATGGAGGGCCCGACCCCGGTCTCGGCCCTCATCCACGCCGCGACCATGGTGACCGCGGGCGTCTACCTCATCGTCAGGTCCGGCGCGATCTTCAACGCCGCGCCGGACGCGCAGCTGGTCGTCGTGGTCGTCGGAGCGGTCACGCTGCTCTTCGGTGCGATCGTCGGTTGCGCGAAGGACGACATCAAGAAGGCCCTCGCCGGCTCGACGATGTCGCAGATCGGCTACATGATCCTGGCCGCCGGGCTCGGCCCGATCGGCTATGTCTTCGCGATCATGCACCTGGTGACCCACGGCTTCTTCAAGGCCGGGCTCTTCCTCGGCGCCGGTTCGGTCATGCACGGCATGAACGACGAGGTCGACATGCGGAAGTTCGGCGGCCTGCGGAAGTACATGCCGGTCACCTTCATCACCTTCGGCCTCGGCTACCTGGCGATCATCGGCTTCCCCGGTCTGTCCGGCTTCTTCTCCAAGGACAAGATCATCGAGGCGGCCTTCGCCAAGGGCGGCACCGAGGGCTGGATCCTCGGCTCGGTGGCCCTGCTGGGCGCCGCGATCACCGCGTTCTACATGACGCGCGTGATGCTGATGACGTTCTTCGGCGAGAAGCGCTGGCAGCCCGACGCGGAGGGCCACGAGCCGCATCCGCACGAGTCCCCGAAGTCGATGACCATCCCCATGATCGTCCTCGCGTTCGGTTCGGTCTTCGCCGGATTCCTCTTCTCCTTCAACGACCGCTTCCTGAAGTGGCTGGAGCCGGTCACCGGCCACAGCCACGGACACTCCCCGGTCAGCGCCACGACCGTCACCGCCGCCACCATGGTGGTGCTCGTCATCGGCGTCGCCATCGCCTGGTCCATGTACGGACGCAAGCCCGTACCGGTCGTCGCCCCGCGGGGCTCGCTGCTCACCCGGGCCGCCCGCCGCGACCTCCTCCAGGACGACTTCAACCACGTGGTCCTGGTCCGCGGCGGCGAGCACCTCACCCGCTCCCTGGTGTACGTCGACCACACCCTGGTCGACGGCGTCGTCAACGGCACGGCGGCCTCGATGGGCGGGCTCTCCGGCCGGCTGCGCAAGCTGCAGAACGGCTACGCCCGCACCTACGCGGTCTCGATGTTCGGCGGTACGGCGGTTCTCATCGCCGCGACCCTGCTGATGAGGGCGGTCTGATCACCATGTCCTTTCCCCTCCTGACAGCGACGGCGGCGCTCCCGGCGATCGGCGCGGTCGCCACCGCCGCCGTCCCGGCCGCCCGGCGCACCACCGCCAAATGGCTGGCGCTGCTCTTCTCGCTGGCCACACTCGTACTGGCGGGCATCGCGCTCGCCCGCTTCGAGCCCGGCGGCGACCGCTACCAGCTCACCGAATCGCACGCCTGGATCAAGGACTTCGGCGTCCGGTACGAGCTGGGCGTGGACGGCATCGGGGTGGCGCTCATGGCGCTCACCGCCCTGCTGATCCCCTTCGTCATCCTGGCCGGCTGGCACGACGCCGACCCCCTGGAGACCAAGTCCTCGCGCTGGCGCCCGACCCAGGGCTTCTTCGCCCTGATCCTGATGGTCGAAGCGATGGTGATCCTCTCCTTCGAGGCCACCGACGTCTTCCTCTTCTACATCCTCTTCGAAGCCATGCTCATCCCGATGTACTTCCTCATCGGCGGCTTCGGGGACCGGGCACACTCCGGCAGCGACGAGAACGCGGCGGCGCAACGCTCCTACGCCGCAGTGAAGTTCCTGCTCTACAACCTGGTCGGCGGGCTCATCATGCTGGCCGCCGTGATCGGGCTCTACGTGGTCGCGGGGACGTTCTCGCTCTCCGAGATCGCCGAGGCCCGCGCCAACGGCTCGCTCTCCATGGCGACCAGCACCGAGCGCTGGCTGTTCCTCGGGTTCTTCTTCGCCTTCGCGGTGAAGGCCCCGCTGTGGCCGCTGCACACCTGGCTGCCCAACGCGATGGGCGAGGCGACCTCCCCGGTCGCCGTCCTGATCACCGCGGTCGTCGACAAGGTCGGCACCTTCGCGATGCTCCGCTTCTGCCTCCAGCTCTTCCCGGAGGCCAGCAAGTGGGCGACGCCGGTGATCATCGTCCTGGCGCTGATCAGCATCGTGTACGGGGCGCTGCTCGCCGTCGGCCAGCGCGACATCAAGCGCCTGATCGCCTACGCGTCGATCTCGCACTTCGGCTTCATCATCCTGGGCATCTTCGCGATGACCAGCCAGGGCCAGTCCGGCGCCACGCTCTACATGGTCAACCACGGGATCTCGACCGCCGCGCTGATGCTGGTGGCGGGCTTCCTGATCACCCGGCGCGGTTCTCGGCTCATCGCCGACTACGGCGGGGTGCAGAAGGTGGCGCCGATCCTGGCCGGCACCTTCCTGATCGGTGGTCTGGCCACCCTGTCGCTGCCCGGACTCGCCCCGTTCGTCAGTGAGTTCCTGGTCCTGGTCGGCGCGTTCAGCGCGTACCCGGCGGCGGGCATCGTCGCCACGACCGGCATCGTGCTCGCCGCGCTCTACGTCCTCGTCCTCTACCAGCGGACGATGACCGGCCCGGTGAAGGCCGAGGTCCAGGGCATGGCGGACCTCAAGGTCCGGGAGCTGGCGGTGGTCCTCCCGCTGATCGCGCTGCTGCTCTTCCTGGGTGTCTATCCGAAGCCGCTGACGGAGATCGTCAACCCGGCGGTGCAGCACACCATGTCGGACGTCCAGAAGAAGGACCCCCAGCCTGAGGTGGAGGCCGCCAAGTGAGCGCAACAGCTGTCCACAGCTTGTGGACAATGGCGGGCGGGGTGACATCGGCCGCCCCGGTCGAGAAGTTCAAGGCCCCGGTCATCGAGTACACGCAGCTGGCCCCGGTCCTCATTGTGATCGGTGTCGCCGTCGTGGGCGTACTCGTCGAGGCCTTCGTGCCGCGCCGGGCCCGTTATTACACGCAGGTCTTCCTCACGGTCGTCGCGCTGGCCGCCGCGTTCGCCGCGGTCGTCGGACTGGCGGCCGGCGGATACGGCACGACGAAGGCGCACATCGCCGCGATGGGCGCCATCGCGATCGACGGGCCGACGCTCTTCCTGCAGGGCACCATCCTGCTGACCTCGCTGGTCGCCGTCTTCACCTTCGCCGAGCGGCGGCTCGACCCCGCCGCGCACGGCAAGCACGTGGACTCCTTCGCCGCCCAGGCCGCCTCGGTCCCCGGCAGCGACAGCGAGAAGGCCGCGGTCAAGGCCGGATTCACCACCACCGAGGTCTTCCCGCTGGTCCTCTTCTCGGTGGCCGGGATGCTCGTCTTCCCCGCGGCCAACGATCTGCTGACGCTCTTCGTGGCCCTGGAGGTCTTCTCCCTCCCGCTCTACCTCCTGTGTGCCGTCGCCCGCCGCAAGCGGCTGATGTCGCAGGAGGCCGCGGTGAAGTATTTCCTGCTCGGCGCCTTCTCCTCGGCGTTCCTGCTCTTCGGGATCGCCCTGCTCTACGGGTACGCGGGCTCCGTCTCGTACGCGGCGATCGCGAACGTGGTCGACGGCTCCGTCACCCAGATCGACCCGGCGCTCGCCGACACCATGGGCAACGACGCGCTGCTTTTGATCGGCGGCGCGATGATCCTGACCGGGCTGCTCTTCAAGGTCGGTGCCGTCCCGTTCCACATGTGGACCCCGGACGTCTACCAGGGCGCCCCGACCCCGGTCACCGGCTTCATGGCCGCCGCCACCAAGGTCGCCGCGTTCGGCGCGCTGCTGCGCCTGCTGTACGTGGTGCTGCCGGGCCTCGCCTGGGACTGGCGCCCGGTCATGTGGGCCGTCGCGATCGTCACGATGCTGGGCGGCGCGATCGTCGCCATCACGCAGACCGACATCAAGCGGCTGCTGGCCTACTCCTCGATCGCCCACGCCGGATTCATCCTCGCCGGTGTGATCGCGACGACCCCGGACGGCATCTCGTCGGTCCTCTTCTACCTGGGCGCGTACTCCTTCGTGACGGTCGGCGCGTTCGCCGTCGTCACCCTGGTGCGCGACGCGGGCGGCGAGGCGACGCACCTGTCGAAGTGGGCCGGGCTCGGCCGGCGCTCGCCGCTGGTCGCCGCGGTCTTCGCGGTGTTCCTGCTGGCCTTCGCCGGTATCCCGCTCACCTCCGGGTTCTCCGGAAAGTTCGCCGTGTTCAAGGCGGCGGCGGACGGTGGCGCGGGCGGGCTGGTCGTGGTCGGTGTGATCTCCTCGGCGATCGCCGCGTTCTTCTACATCCGGGTCATCGTGCTGATGTTCTTCAGCGAGCCGAAGGCGGACGGCCCCACGGTCGCCGTCCCGTCGCCGCTGACGATGACGACGATCGCGGTGGGAGTCGCGGTCACGCTGGTGCTGGGCCTGGCCCCGCAGTATTTCCTGGACCTGGCGAGCCAGGCCGGAGTCTTCGTGAGGTAGCGCACTCCCGCACAACAGCGACCGCCGCCGGACGGGCTTGAGAAGTCAAGCCCGTCCGGCGTTGTCGTACGCGGCGCCTATCGTGGCAGGGGACGGCGGCAACACGGACGAAAAAGCGGGACGGACCCGGGGGACAGAGCGATGGGCACGACGGGCGGGACCATGGATGTGACCGAGAGCGACGCACGGCGGACGCTGCACAAGGTATTCGGGTACGACGCGTTCCGCGGCGAGCAGGAAGCGATCGTCGACCATGTGGTGGCCGGCGGCGACGCCGTCGTGCTCATGCCGACCGGTGGCGGCAAGTCCCTCTGCTACCAGATCCCCGCCCTGGTCAGAGCGGGTACGGGCATCGTCGTCTCGCCCCTGATCGCCCTGATGCAGGACCAGGTGGACGCGCTGCGGGCGCTCGGCGTGCGGGCCGGCTTCATCAACTCCACGCAGGATTTCGACGAGCGCCGATCGATGGAGGCCCAGTTCGTCGCCGGTGAGCTCGACCTGCTCTATCTGGCCCCGGAGCGGCTCCGCCTGGACTCCACGCTCGCGCTGCTCTCGCGCGGCGAGATCTCCGTCTTCGCGATCGACGAGGCGCACTGTGTCGCCCAGTGGGGTCACGACTTCCGCCCGGACTATCTGACCCTCTCCGTGCTCGGCGAGCGCTGGCCCGACGTGCCGCGCATCGCCCTGACGGCGACCGCGACCGATGCCACGCACCAGGAGATCACCCAGCGTCTGGGCATGCCCGACGCCAAGCACTTCGTCGCCAGTTTCGACCGGCCCAACATCCAGTACCGGATCGTGCCGAAGGCCGACCCGAAGAAGCAGCTGCTCTCCTTCCTCAAGGACGAGCACGCCGGGGACGCGGGCATCGTCTACTGCCTCTCGCGCAACTCGACCGAGAAGACCGCCGAGTACCTCTGCCGCAACGGCATCGAGGCCGTCCCGTACCACGCGGGGCTCGACGCGGGCACGCGCGCCGTCCACCAGTCCCGGTTCCTGCGCGAGGAGGGCCTGGTCGTCGTCGCCACCATCGCCTTCGGCATGGGCATCGACAAGCCGGACGTGCGCTTCGTCGCCCACCTCGACCTGCCGAAATCCGTCGAGGGCTACTACCAGGAGACCGGCCGCGCCGGCCGTGACGGGCTGCCGTCCACGGCCTGGATGGCGTACGGACTCCAGGACGTCGTCCAGCAGCGCAAGCTCATCCAGGGCGGCGAGGGCGACGAGGCGTTCCGCCGCCGCGCCGCCTCCCACCTCGACTCGATGCTCGCCCTGTGCGAGACGGTCCGCTGCCGCCGCGCCCAGCTCCTGACGTACTTCGGCCAGGAACCCACCGCGGCGGACTGCGGCAACTGCGACACCTGCCTCACCCCGCCCGAGAGCTGGGACGGCACGGTGGTCGCGCAGAAGCTGCTGTCGACCGTGGTGCGGCTGAAGCGGGAGCGCGGGCAGAAGTTCGGCGCCGGCCAGATCATCGACATCCTGCTCGGCCGCAAGACCGCCAAGGTCATCCAGTTCGACCACGACCAGCTCTCGGTCTTCGGCATCGGCGAGGATCTGGCCGAGGCCGAATGGCGGGGCGTCGTACGGCAGTTGCTCGCCCAGGGGCTGCTGGCGGTCGAGGGCGAGTACGGCACGCTGGTGCTCACGGAGGAGAGCGGCTCCGTGCTCGGCCGGCAGCGCGAGGTGCTGCTGCGCAAGGAGGCGCCGAAGCCCGCGTCGCGTTCCACGAAGGCCGAACGAAAGTCGAAGTCCCAGGCCGCCGTCGCCGAGCTGGCCCCCGAGGCCGTCCCGGTCTTCGAGGCGCTGCGGGCCTGGCGGGGCGCCCAGGCGAAGGAGCAGGGCGTCCCGGCGTACGTCATCTTCCACGACGCGACCCTGCGCGAGATCGCCACGGTGCGGCCGGACTCGGTGTCCGCGCTGGGCGGGATCAGCGGCCTGGGCGAGAAGAAGCTGGCGACGTACGGGGAAGGGGTGCTGGAGGTGCTGGCGTCACTGGGGGAGGCGGGGGCGGGTGCGGAGGCCCCGGCACAACCGGCCCCAGCACGCGGAGCCGCCCCCGCCCCGGCGGCTCCCGAAGCCGACCCGGAGTTCGGCTGGGACGAGGAGCCGCCCGAGTACGAGTGAGCGCGGGGCCGGGCGGCGCTGCGGACCGGTCTACTCCGGGTCCGGGTCCGGGTCCGCGGCCCGGCGGCGTGCGGTGATCGCGGTGAGGCCGAGATCGACGGGGAAGGGGACGGAGACCTTCATCCGGTCGTGGAAGATGCCGGTGGAGGTGTAGGCCCCGGTCGACGGCTCCAGCTCGAAGACGTAGACCACCACCCGGCCGTCGTGGTTCTCCACCCGCCAGTAGTGGGGGATCTTCGCCCGCGCGTACTTCACGGGCTTGGTCTCCCGGTCCCGGGTCAGGGATTCCGGGGAGACGACCTCGATGGCCAGCTGTACGGACTCGGCGGGGAAGCGGGTCTGGTTCGGGTCCTGGATGATCTCGCCGTCCACGACGATCACATCGGGTTCGGGCCGGTTGTAGCGGTCGATGTCGATGGTGAACTCGCGCACGACTTCGAATGCGTGCGGTGCCAGCGACTGCAGCTGCCATTCGAAGAAGCTGACCGCCCGCGAATGGAACAGGGTCTGCGGACTCACGAAAACAAGGCTCCCGTCGATCAGCTCCGTGTGCGGAGGCAGATTCGGGAGTGTGTCCAGGTCATCGGCGGTCCAGCCGCCCACGGGCGGAACCGCCCACCGCGGCTCGGGGGCCCCGGGTTCGACGCTCATCAGTGCTCCCATGACGCAGAGTCTCGTGGGACTTTCCAGCGTATCCGCCGGGAACGGGAGAGGGCTCCTTCGAACGTGTGAACGCCCGCGCGAAGCCGACCCGCCCCCTCAGTCGCCCCCGGAGCTCCCGCCGCCGCTGCTGTATCTCATCCTGCGGTTGCGGTTGGCCCGGTCCTGGCGGACGTTCCGGTGCACCGCTTCCGCGGTCCACTCCTCGGTCACCAGGTTGTACATCGACCAGCGCTGCCGCAGACCGCCCCGGGCCACCGCGCCCGACAGGCCGACCGCCGAGACCAGGGCGGCCAGGGTCCGGCTGCGCGGGTCAGGGAAGCCGGCGGCCTCGGCGGACGCGAAGCGGTCGCGGACGGTGAGCGGCAGGGCCGGGTCCGCCGCCGGGTGCCGGTGGTACGGCAGCAGGCCGAGGAAGCGGTGGGTCTCCCTGCGCAGGACCGAGCGGTGCACCAGGTGTTCCAGGCACAGTTCCTGGACGTACCGGCCGGTCTGCCGGACCCACCGCCGGGTGTCGGTGTCGCCCGCGGGCCAGCCCGTGCCCGGGGCCGACAGGCTCCCCAGGACCTGGGCGAGCAGCGGGTCCTGGGGAGCGAGCGGGTTCAGCACCCGTATCCGGCCACCCTGCCCGGTGACCCGGCCCTGGAACTCCAGTTCCTTCAGGACCGCGCCGGCCGTCCCGTACTCCAGGGAGCGACCGGAGCACTGCGGCTTGCCGCGCAGCGGGTCCAGCGCGAGCAGCAGCAGTTCCTCGGGGAGCGTGAGTTCCAGGGCGGGCTGGGTCATGACGCGGGCACGATCCGCCCCGTGACCTCGCCGAGGCCGACCCGGGTGCCGTCCGGCCCCGGCGCCCAGGCGGTCATCGTCACCGTGTCGCCGTCCTCCAGGAAGGCGCGCTTGCCGTCCGGGAGGTCCAGCGGGTCGCGGCCGTTCCAGGTCAGCTCCAGGAGGGAGCCGCGCTGTCCGGGCTCGGCACCGCTGACCGTGCCGGAGCCGTACAGATCGCCGGTGCGCAGCGAAGCGCCGTTCACCGTCATCTGCGCCAGCATCTGGGCCGCAGTCCAGTACATGGTGGCGAACGGCGGCTCGGCGACCACCTGTCCGTTGATCGCGACGGAGATCCGCAGGTCGAGGCCGCCGGCCTCGTCCTCGTCGGCGTCCTCCAGATAGGGGAGCAGCGGGAAGTCGCGGGCCGGGGGCGCGACGCGGGCCGACTCCAGGGCCTCCAGCGGTGTCACCCAGGCCGATACGGAGGTGGCGAAGGACTTGCCGAGGAACGGGCCGAGCGGGACGTACTCCCAGGCCTGGATGTCCCGCGCCGACCAGTCGTTGAGCAGGCAGAGCCCGAAGACATGGTCGCGGAAGTCGGCGAGCGGGACCGGGCGGCCCTGCTCGGAGCCCACGCCGACGACGAAGCCGACCTCGGCCTCGATGTCCAGCTTCACGGAGGGGCCGAAGACGGGGGCCGCGTCGGCCGGTGCCTTGCGCTGGCCGGAGGGGCGCACCACGTCGGTTCCGGAGACCACGACGGTGCCGGACCGGCCGTGGTAACCGATCGGTAGGTGCTTCCAGTTGGGCGTCAGCGCCTCGGCGTTCGGCCGGAAGATCTGCCCGACGTTGGTGGCGTGGTTCTCGCTCGCGTAGAAGTCGACGTAGTCCGCGACCGCGTACGGCAGATGGAGCGTCACGGTGTCGACCGGATGCAGCAGGGGTTCGATGTCCGCGCGGTGGGCCGGGACCGTCACCCACGCGGTCAGCGCCCGCCGGACGTCCCGCCAGGCGGTGCGGCCGGCCGACAGCAGCGCGGTCAGGTCCGGCTGCGCGAGGAGCTGCGCGTAGGGCGAGCCGAGCGCGTACGCCGCGGCTCCGGCGTCCAGTACGTGGTTGCCGATGCGGACGCCGACCCGGCGGTCCTCGGGGTGATCGGGGGTGGAGAACACTCCGTAGGGAAGGTTGTGCGGACCGAAGGGGTCACCCTCGGCCAGATCGAGCGGGCTGCTCTGCTCGGGCATGTGTTGCTGCCTCGCTTTCCAGGTCGCTTGGGGACACGTTACGTCGGCGCCGCCTGCTCGCGGGAGAGCCCCAACTGCCCGTGATGCCCGGAAAGTTCCGCCGTGCCCCGGTGTCCGGGGCACGGCGGTGGGCGGAAGCGCGGTGTTGTCAGCCCGCCGTGCGCGGGATCCGCTTCTCCCAGGTGCGGTGGAAGACGACCTCGCCGCCCTCCTTGCAGACCACCTCGTTGGAGGTGATGAAGTCGGTGTCGTCCGCACCGATCTCGGAGCGGGTCTCCACCCGTACGTCCCACGCCATCTCCGGCCGGTGCAGCCGGATCGCCCAGTCGGAGCGGGTACGTGCGGAGAGCGGATCGTTCTCCTGGATCGTGTACGTCTCCAGGGCGTCCTCGGTGAACTCAAGGCCGTCCGGGTAGACGCGGGTGCCGCCGTAGCGCGGGTCGACCTCCAGCCGCCATTCACCCTTGGCGACATCGCGGACCACCAGCCGCTCCGGGCGCTGTTCGTCGAGCGTCACCGGGTACACGACGCCGAGCGGCTCCGACTGCTCCGGCTCCTCGAACCGGATCGCCGGGTCCTCGACGGGCCGGCGCACCGGCAGTTCGACGAGGCTGCCGTCGGCGTCCAGGGTGAAGCCCACCGAACCGGCCTGCGGCCAGATCCACGGCCAGTACGAGGAGGAGATCGCGAGCCTGATCCGGTGGCCGGGCGGGAAGGTGTGCCCGATCCCGTTCAGCTCGAAGGTCACGTCCTCGGTGGTGCCCACCGGCCAGTCCTCCGCGCGGTCGCGGCCACCCCGGGCGGACAGGTTGAGCGCGCCCCGGGTCACCAGGGTGGAGGAGCCGTCCGGCGCGACGTCGCAGAGCCGGGCGATCGCCTGGCCGCGCGGCACGTCCATCCGGATCCGCAGCTTCACCCGGGGCCGGCCCAGGATCTCGATCGGGGCGTCCTCGACCGGGAACTCGAAGCAGACCGACTTGGCGTCCTCGTCGCGCTGGTCGGGCGGCAGGTCGGCGTCGTTGCCGAACGGGAAGAACCGCCCGGCGTCCAGCCCGGTCTGCTGCGGCGAGTCGACGATCTGCGGGCCGCCGCCGAGGGCGTACGCGACCGGCGCGACGTTCGGGGAAGGCCAGCTGTTCTCGCCGACCCAGCGGCCCGGCAGCGTCTCGTACACCGTCGCGGGACGGTGCGACTGGCTGATCCAGGCCCGCAGCAGCGGCTCGGCCATGACCCCGGTGTCCTTGTCCTTCAGGTGCTGGTCCCACCAGCGCAGCGTCTCCTGGAGGAAGCCGATCGACGGACCCGGCGGCAGACCGCGGTCCGGGTACTGGTGCGACCAGGGCCCGATCAGCCCGCGCACCCTGCCGGGGTCGAGGTGCTCGACCAGCCGCAGGACGGTGTCGCGGTACGGGTCGTGCCAGCCCCCCACCGCGAGGACGCCGGCCCTGATCGCGGAGTAGTCCTCACAGACGCTGCCGTGCTTCCAGTAGTCGTCGCGGGTCTGATGCGCCAGCCAGGTGTGGATGAAGGGGTCCACGGTCTCCAGCCGCTCCAGCCACATGTCCTTCCAGCCGTCGCCGACCTGCGCCGGGTCCGGCGGCCGGGAGACGAAGGCGAGCATGGTGGCCGCCCAGGCGTGCATGTCGACGCCGAGCACCGAGCCGCCCATGTAGTGGACGTCGTTGTCGTAGCGGTCGTCGGTCGAGCAGACGGTGACGATCGCCTTCAGCGGCTCCGGGGCCAGCGCGGCGATCTGGAGCGAGTTGAAACCGCCCCACGAGATGCCGAACATGCCGACCCGGCCGGAGCACCAGGGCTGCTGGGCCAGCCAGTGGATGACGGCGACGCCGTCGGCCAGCTCCGTCGCGTCGTACTCGTCACCCGGAAGGCCCTCGCTGTTGCCGTGTCCGCGCACGTCCACCCGGACGGAGGCATAGCCGTGGCCCGCGTACCAGGGGTGGCGCTGCCAGTCCCGCGGCGCCGTCCAGTCGCTCAGCCGGTAGGGCAGGTATTCGAGCAGCGCGGGCACCGGCTCGTCGGTGACGGGCCGCCAGATCCGGGCGTACAGCCGGGTGCCGTCCGGCAGCGGGATACGGACGTCCTCATGGGTGGTGTCGTACGGGAATGCGGTGCGGATGTGCATGGGGTACCTCAGTGGACGGGGTGCATGGTGCGTTTGAGCCAGGGTGCGGCGGCGATGACGGCCACACCGGCCACCACCGCGATCGCGCCATTGACACCGAAGTAGGCGGGGTTGGAGACCTCGCCGTACAGCTTCACGACCTGGGCCTGGATGCCGTTGGCGAGGGCCAGCGAGAGGAACCAGAGCGCCATCGTCTGGCTGGCGAACGCCTTCGGGGCGAGCTTGGTGGTCGCGGACATGCCGGAGGTCTCCAGCAGGATGTCGCCGAGACCGAGCAGCAGGTACGAGCCGACGATCCACCAGGCGGCCATCTTGTAGGTGTCGCCGGAGTGCCCGGAGGTCGGCAGCACCATCAGCAGGAAGGACAGCCCGCCGAGGATGACCCCGATCGCGATCTTGTTGGAGGCGTGCGGCTGGCGCGGCCCCATCCGGGCCCAGACGGCGGCGACCACCGGGGCGAGCGCGACCTCGAAGGCGCCGAGCGCGGAGGCGTACCAGCTCGCCGGGAAATGGAAGCCGAAGATCTCGGTACGGGCGTTGGTCGACGCGAGCAGCATCATCGTCGAGTACGCCTGGAAGAGGATGAAGTTGAAGACGACGGAGGCCAGGAACAGCACCACGTAAGGGCGCAGCCTGCCGCGTTCCTCCGCGGTGACCCGGGGGCTGCGGAACATCACCACGAAGTAGACGACCGGAGCGATCACCGAGATGAGGGTGAGCAGGTCGACGAAGCGGTCCATGGTCAGCCAGCCCGCCAGGGCCAGCGCGGTGGCGACGGCGGCGACCACGACGGCGCCGACGGCGATCAGCCGAATGGCGCGGCGCATGGGTGCCGGTGACAGGGCGAATTCGGCGCTGTGCTTTCGCCCGGCCAGGTGACGCCGGCCCAGTACGTACTGGATCAGACCGAGCGTCATGCCGAAGGCGGCGGCCGAGAAGCCCCAGTGCCAGCTCGCGTGGTCCCCGAGCCAGCCGGTGACCAGCGGGCCGAGGAACGCCCCGATGTTGATGCCCATGTAGTAGAGGGCGAAGCCGGCGTCGCGGCGCTCGTCGTCGGTGCGGTAGAGCTTGCCGACCATGGTGGCCACATTGGGCTTGAGCAGACCGGTTCCGGCGCTGATCAGACCCAGGCCGACCCACGTCATGGTGTCGGTGGGCACCGCCATGGCGTAATGCCCGCAGGCGATGAGGATTCCGCCGTACAGGACGGCGCGGTAGGAGCCGAGAATCCGGTCGGCCAGCCAGCCGCCCGCGACGGAGACCAGGTAGACCAGGGTGCCGTAGGCGGCCGAGACGGAGGCCGCGGTGCCCGGCTCCATGCCCATGCCGCCGTGGGCGACGGTGTCGGCGAAGTAGAGGACCAGGATCGCCTGCATGCCGAGGAACGAGAACCGTTCCCAGACCTCCAGGCCGGACAGGGTCATCAGCCCTCGTGGCTGGCCGAAAAAGGCATGGTCGTCTTCGGGCGGCGGCTGACTGGGTTCGGTGTCGGTGGCCGTGTGGGACAAAGGGATAACTCCTGATCGTATGAGCTGATCCCGAACATACCGGCGGTGGCGGGAAGGCGCCCACGGTGATCCAAAGGGGACCGGATACGCTGACTTGAGTGATGACAGCGACACATCGACATTCCGTGTGATCGTCAGCAGACAGGAGATCCCCTCGTGACCGTCGTCGAGCCATTCGGGCTGAGCGCGCGGGACCAGGCATTTGAGGCCGATGTCCAGGCCGGGTTGGCTGCTGTCGAGTCCGGGCTGCTCGATGCGACCAAGAGCAGCGTGCCCTTCATCACGGAGGCCGCGCAGCATCTCGTACGCGCCGGGGGCAAGCGATTCCGGCCGCTGTTGGCGATGCTGGCCGCCCAGTTCGGCGACCGGGACGCGCCGGGCGTCGTGCCCGCGGCCGTGGTCGTCGAGCTGACGCATCTCGCGACGCTCTACCACGACGACGTGATGGACGAGGCGGACGTGCGCCGCGGCGTGCCCAGCGCCAACGCGCGCTGGGGCAACTCGGTGGCCGTGCTGACCGGTGACTTCGTCTTCTCCCGTGCCTCGCGCATACTGGCCGACCTCGGCCCGGAGGCCGTACGCATCCAGGCGGAGGCGTTCGAGCGCCTGGTCACCGGCCAGATCCTGGAGACCGCAGGACCGGGCGAGGGCGTCGACCCGGTCGAGCACTACCTGGAGGTGCTGCGCGGCAAGACCGGCTCGCTGGTCGCGGTGGCCTGCCGCTTCGGCGCGATGATGGCCGGCGCGGACGAGTCCGCGGTCGACATCCTCACCCAGTACGGGGAGCGGCTCGGCGTCGCCTTCCAGCTCGCCGACGACGTGCTCGACATCGCGTCCGACTCCCACGAGTCCGGCAAGACTCCCGGCACCGACCTGCGCGAGGGCATCCCGACGCTCCCCGTGCTCCACCTGCGGGCGCAGGCGGCGGCGGACGGGAAGCCGGACGACCTGGAGCTCGTCGAGCTGCTCGACGGCGACCTCAGCGACGACGCCCGGCACGCCGAGGCGCTGCGCAGGCTGCGCGCCCACCCGGCGCTGGAGCAGGCCAGGCGGGACACCGTCCGGTACGCGGAGGAGGCGCGCGCGACGCTCACTCCGCTGCCCGAGGGCTACGCCAAGTCCGCGCTGCGCGAACTGTGCGACGCGGTGGTGCACCGCGCGGGCTGAGCCCCGTAGTGGCGCACCCCTGACGAACGGGGTAGGGCCGGTCCCGCGGTGTCATACCGAAGAGGTACGCGGAGTTGATCCCGGGGGCTGACGCTTCCGCGTCACCGGTTTGGTCAGATTGAGAACAACCACTCCTGACCAAACCGGGTGAGAATGGCGGCACGGAGTGGACGAGTGCAACCGGACGGAAGCCGCCGACCACGGAGGTAGGGCACAGATGGCACCGAACGACAGCGCAGAGACCAACGGCGGGACCAGGGGCACCGCCGCCGGCCGCCGCAAGGCGGCGCGCTACATCGTCCCGGTCGCGGTGGCGGGCGTCGCCGCGGCGACGATCGGGCTCGTCCCGGCGCTCGCGAGCAGCGGCGACCCCGATCTGCCGAAGATCAGCGCACAGGAACTCATCGAGAAGATCGCCGCTTCGGACACCGAGCAGCTCTCCGGCACGGTGAAGATCAGCACGGACCTCGGCATCCCCTCGCTCGGCGGACTGGCCGAGTCCTTCGCCCCGGGCGGCGCGGGCGGCAAGGGCAGCTCCAGCGCCGACCCGCAGGAGCGGATGACGGAGCTGGCGTCCGGTACGCACACCCTCCGGGTGGCCGCCGACGGCCCCGACAAGCAGCGCGTCTCGATCCTGGACGACACGTCCGAGTACAGCCTGATCCACAACGGCGACCAGGTCTGGGCGTACGACAGCAAGTCCGACCAGGCGTACCACGCCACCGAGGACCGGGCCGGGCAGGACGCCGGCCGGGACGCCGGGAAGAAGTCCGGGCACCCGGTTCCCGAGGGCGTGCCCACCACCCCGAAGGCACTCGCCGAGCAGGTGCTGAAGGCCGCCGGCCCCACCACGTCGGTGACGGTCGACGGCACCGCGCAGGTCGCCGGACGCGACGCGTACAAGCTGGTCGTCAAGCCGAAGCAGAGCGGCTCCACGATCGGTTCGGTGACGGTCGCGGTCGACGCGGAGAACGGCGTGCCGCTGAAGTTCACGATGCTCCCGAGCGGCGGCGGCAAGGCCATCGTCGACGCCGGGTTCACCAAGGTCGACTTCGCCAGGCCGGACGCCTCCTCGTTCACGTTCACCCCGCCCAAGGGCACCGAGGTGACCGAGGCCGACGACGCGAAGGCGCAGCACGGGGCCGGCAAGGGCCTCGGCGACCTGATCCCGGGCGCCGACGCCGCACAGCTGGGCGCCGGCGGGAAGGGCGCCGAGAACATGAAGACCATCGGCGAGGGCTGGAGCACGATCACCGAGATCGCCACTCCGGGTGGCACCGGAATCCCGTCGAAGGCGTCGGAGGACGCCCCGGCCGAGGCCCAGCAGTTCCTGGACGCGCTGGGCGACAAGGTCACCGGGAAGTTCGGCTCGGGCAGGGTCTTCAAGACCCGCGTGGTCAATGCTCTGATGACGGACGACGGCAAGGTGTACGTCGGCGCGGTCACGAAGGACGCGCTGGTCAAGGCGGCGAACAGCGCCTCCTGACACCGGGGCGCACCGCGCCCTCCCGCACCGCCGAGCCGCCCCGCCGTACGCTCCGTACGGCGGGGCGGTCCGCCAACGGGCCCTGCCCGACCCATGGGGAGTACGCATGACAGAGTCCGGGACCGTGACCGAACCGCGGACGGTCACCGAGCCCGGGGCCGTGATCGAGACACGGGGCCTGACCAAGCGGTACCGCGGCGGTCAGCTCGCCGTCGACGGCCTCGACCTCAGCGTCCCCGGCGGCAGCATCTTCGGCTTCCTCGGCCCCAACGGATCGGGCAAGACCACCACCATCCGGATGCTGATGGGCCTGATCGACCCGACGTCCGGCACCGCCCGGCTGCTGGGCCACCCCGTGCCGGGCGCCGCCCGCACCGTGCTCCCGCAGGTCGGCGCGCTGATCGAGGGGCCCGCGCTGTACGGGTTCCTGAGCGGCCGGGACAATCTGCTGCGGTACGACTCCGCCGACCCGACCGCCGATCCGCGCACCCGCCGGGCCCGGGTGGGGCAGGCGCTGGAGCGGGTCGGGCTGGCCGCGGCGGCCGGGAAGAAGGCCAGGGCGTACTCGCTGGGCATGAAGCAGCGCCTCGGTCTCGCCGCCGCCCTGCTCCAGCCGCGCCGGCTGCTCGTGCTCGACGAGCCGACCAACGGCCTGGACCCGCAGGGCATGCGGGAGATCCGCACCCTGGTCAGGGAACTGGCGGCGGACGGCACCACCGTCTTCCTCTCCTCGCACCTCCTCGACGAGATCGAGCAGGTCTGCACGCACGCCGCGGTGATGGCCGGGGGACGGCTGATCACCCAGGGCCCGGTCGCGGAACTGGCGGCGGGCGCCCGCGGCCGGCTGGCCGTCACCACCCCCGACCCGGGCGACGCGGCCCGGGTCCTCAAGGAACTGGGCGTCACCGGGATCACGGTCGACGGCGACCTGGTGAGCGCCGAGGCCCCGCCGGGCGACGTCGAACTCGCCGACCTCAGCGCGGCGCTGGTGCACTCCGGCGTACGCCTGAGGTCCTTCGGCGTCGAACGCGCCTCGCTGGAGGACGCCTTCGTCGCACTCACCGGAGAGGGTTTCGATGTCGCAGGCTGAAATCGCGCCCCCGGCGGCGCCCCGTGCCCGCAACCCGCTGTGGACCTTCGGGATCCTCCGCTCCGAACTGACCACCACGCTGCGCCGCTGGCGCACCCTCGCGCTGCTCGGCGTGCTGGCCGCCGTGCCCGTACTGATCGGCATCGCGGTGCGGATCGAGACGGGCGACGGCTCCTCGCCCGGACCGGGCGGCGGCGGGGGAGGCCCGGCGTTCCTCTCCCAGGTCACCAACAACGGACTCTTCCTGGTCTTCGCCGCCCTCGCGGTGACGCTCCCGGTCTTCCTGCCGATGGCCGTCGGGGTCGTCGCGGGCGATTCCGTCGCGGGCGAGGCGAACGCGGGCACCCTGCGCTATCTGCTGGTCGCCCCGGCCGGACGGACCAGGCTGCTGCTGACGAAGTACGCCTCGGTGCTGGTGTTCTGCCTGGTCGCGACCCTGGTCGTGGCGCTGTCCGCGCTCGTCGTGGGCTCGCTGCTCTTCCCCGTCGGGGAGGTCACCACCATCTCGGGAACCCGGATCGGCTTCGGCGAGGGGCTGCTGCGGGCCGGACTGATCGCGGTGGTGGTCGCGGCGTCGCTGACCGGGTTCGCGGCGATCGGCCTGTTCGTCTCGACCCTCACCAGCAGCGGCATCGCGGCCATGGCCGCCACCGTCGGGCTGCTGATCACCGTGCAGATCGTGGACACGATCCCGCAGCTGAGCGGGGCGCATCCGTATCTCTTCCCGCACTACTGGATGTCGTACGCGGACCTGCTGCGCGCCCCCGTCTACTGGGACGAAGTGGTGAAGAACCTGGGCCTTCAGGGCCTGTACGCGGCGGTGTTCGGCTCGGCGGCCTGGGCCCGGTTCACCACGAAGGACATCACCGTCTGACGCGGGGACGCCCCGATGCACGGGGTGCAACGCCCGCCCGTGCCGTCGGCCGGGCGAGCCGTCCCCCGATCGGCTCGTCGCGGCACGAACGGCACGAACGGTGCGAATTGACGGAACGACACGACACGGCACGTTCCGTTTCCGCCTGGGTATTGTTCGACCTCTGGCGACAGGCTGTCAACAAGGGCCGGTTCGAACGCGCTTATGCTCACCGAATGATCACATCGCCGAGTTCACTGCGCCGCAGCGAGAGATCACGGAGAGCGACCCTGGAGGCCGCTCTCGCACTGTGCACGGAGAAGGGGTACGGCCGGGTCACCATCGAGGCCATCGCGGCCAGAGCGGGCGTCAGCAAGAAGACGATCTACCGCTGGTGGCCGTCGAAGAGCGCGGTGATCCTGGAGGCGTTCACCGACGCGCTGGTCGGCACGACGCCGTTCGTCGACACCGGTGACATCGCCGCCGATCTGCGGGCCAATCTGAGCGGTGCGGTGAAGCTCATCTCCACGCCGCCGTTCGGCCCCGCGTACGCCGGGATCCTCTCCGAGATGCACCACGACGACGCACTCGCCCGGACCGTCCGGTCGAAGCTGGTCGACCCCCGCTTCGACGAGGCGGTCGCCCGCCTGCGCCGGGCCCAGGAACAGGGGCAGATCCCGCCGGACGCGAATCTCCCGCTGGCCGTGGAGATGCTGTACGGCCCGATGTACTACCGCCATGTCCTGCGCAAGCCGATCCAGGACGAGGAGGAGATCGCGGCCCTGGTCGCGCATGTGCTGCGGGCGATCGGGGTGCCGCCGGAGCCGTGAGGCCGGGGCGGCTGTCAGAGGGGCGTGCGAGCATGCGGCACATGGGAAATCTGTACGACTACTTCAGCGCACCGGACGACCCCGCGGCCCTGGCGGCCTTCGGCCGGGGCGTCGAGGAGGCCGGTCTCCCGCTGCTCCCGGTCAAGGGGATCGACCCGTACGTGCAGTTGGGCCAGGCCGAGAGCATGCTCACGGGCACGCCGTACGACGACGTCACCCCGCTCCCGCGCTTCAACCGGCTGCTCAGCCCGCCCGAGGACGAATCCCGCTGGCTGGTCACGCTCACGGACGAACTGCGCGACGCGCTCGTGGCCGCGAGACCCGGCGGGTTCGCCGAGGTGGCCGAAACCTGGTCGCGCATCGAGGAGTTCGGAGGCGACTGCCCGCCCGGCGAGCTGGCCGACTTCCTCGCGAGACTGGCGGACCTGGCCGAGGAGGCGCGGGCCCGCCCCGAGCCGCACCGGCTCTACTGCCTGATGTCGCTCTGAACGGCCTGCTGCCGTGCGGAGCGGCCCGATCCGGCCCCGAACACCCGCTCAAGCACCGCCGCGACCCCGTCGTCCTCGTTCGACGCGGTCACCTCGTCCGCCGCCGCCCGTAGTTCCGGGTGGGCGTTGGCCATGGCCACGCCGTACCCGGCGGTGCGGAACATCGGCAGGTCATTGGGCATGTCCCCGAAGGCGATCGCGGTGTCCGCGGCCACCCCGAGGTACTCGGCGGCCAGCGCGAGACCGGTCCCCTTGTCGACGCCGTACGGCTGGAGTTCGACCGTGCCGGGGCCGGAGAGCGTGACGGTGGCGAGATCGCCGACGGCCCCGCGGGCCGCCTCGGCCAGCGCGTCATCGGTCAGCTCCGGGTGCCGGATGAGCACCTTGACGACGGGCTCGGACCACAACTCGTGGCGGTGCCGGGTCCGTTGGGCGGGCAACGTCGGATGGGGCATCGCATAGCCCGGCTCGATCAGGGTCCGGCCCGCGGCCCCGTCCTGGTCCACGGCCGCGAAGACCCGCCCCACCTGGGCCTCGATCTTGCCGAGCGCGGTGTCGGCCGCCTCCCGGTCCAGGGTGAGCGCCCGCACCAGCCGCCCGGCCCCGGCGTCGTACAGCTGGGTTCCCTGCCCGCACACCGCCGGCCCCCGGTAGCCCAGTCCGGCGAGCAGTCCGCGTATCCCGGGGACGGGCCGCCCGGTGACCACGAGATGCCGGGCCCCGGCGCGGGCGGCCAGGGCGAGCGCGGCGCGGGTGCGGGCGCTCACGGTGTCGTCGCGGCGCAGCAGGGTGCCGTCCAGGTCGGTGGCGACGAGGGCATATGCGGGTGGGATGGGCATGGCACAAGACTAAGAGCGTCCGGAGCACGGACGGGCGCGCGTTGACAGGCCCCCGCCGGGGTGCGTGTAATGAACCCGGTGTCGCGTGACGCCGGCCAAAGAGCAGTGGGCCGGCCGGTGCTCGGGCGAACACCCTTCACCGAGGGGCCCGTCATGAGTTCATACTCCGCGCCCTGCAACTGACGCACACGTCCGACGCGGCGGCGACCGTCCGTCGCACTCTTCCGTTCCGCATGCCCCGGCACCGTGCACCGTCATGGGCCCGCGCATCGCGCTCACTCGTTCCCACGGAGACACAGAACGCATGCCCACACCTTTCGATGAATCCGTCATCGAGGAGTTCCGCGCCAACGGCGGGAAGGTCGGCGGCCCCTTCGAGGGCGGCGACCTCCTCCTCCTGACCACCACCGGCGCGAGGTCGGGGAAGGAGACCACCACACCCCTCGGCCACGTACGCCACGGCGATGCGCTGGTGGTCATCGGCTCCAACCTCGGCGCCCCGCACCACCCCGCCTGGTACCACAACCTGCTCGCCCACCCCGTGGTCCGGGTGGAACTCGGCACTCGTACGTTCCAGGCCCTCGCGGTCCCCGCGCAGGGGGCTCGGCGCGAGGAGCTGTTCGCGCACGCCGTGAGAGCGGCGCCCGGTTACGCCGACTACCAGGCCCGTACCACCCGGCTCCTCCCGGTCGTGGTGCTGGAGCGCGCCGAGCCCGAGGGCTGGGAGCCGCCCCGCGACGTCACCACCCTCGCGGACAAGGTGATGGAGGTCCACACCTGGCTGCGGGGCCAGTTGCGCCAGGTGAAGGCGGAGGTGGACGCCCACTTCGCCGCACCGGCCGCCCACCGGGGCCCCGGCGCCCCGCCTCCTTTGGGCCTCGGGCTCCAGATCAGGCAGCGCTGCCTGGCGTTCTGCCAGTCGCTGGAGTTCCATCACACCGGCGAGGACGACCACCTGTTCCCCGGCATCGCCCGCCACCACCCGCACCTGACGGACACCTTCGCCCGGCTCGCCGAAGAACACCGCACGGTCGCCCGCGTCCAGGGCGAGCTGGTGGCCCTGCTGGCGGACATCGGCATCACCGACCCCGAGCGCTTCCACACCGAGCTGGACAGGATGTCCACGGAGCTGAACGCACACCTCGACTACGAGGAGGAACAGATCCTGCCCCTGCTGGCCGGTGTCCCGTGGCCACCGGCCGCGCCCCCGGCCCGACCGCTCGACCCGACCTGACCCGACCGACCGAAAGGCTGTGCCGTGCAAGCGAAAGTGAAAGTGAAGGACTTCGACCACCTGGTGCTCAACGTGCAGGACGTCGAACGCTCCCTGGAGTTCTACTGCGGGCCCCTCGGCCTGGAGCCGATCAAGGTGGACGAGTGGCGGGCGGGGAAGTTCCCGTTCCCGTCGGTGCGGGTCAGCCCGAGCATGATCATCGACCTGCTGGGCCGGCCGCGCCACGAGTCGAACGTCGACCACATCTGCCTGGTCGTCGAGCCGCTGGACTGGCAGGAGGTCATCGACGCGGGCACCTTCACGGTGCTGGAGGGCCCGGTCTCCCGCTCCGGCGCCCGGGGCGAGGCGCAGTCGGTGTACGTCCGTGACCCGGACGGCAACACCGTCGAACTGCGCTGGTACCCGCAGGACGCGGTGGGGGACTGACCGGCCGGGCGGAGGGCGGGAACGGCGGGCCCGAGCCCTCCGCACTACTTGCCGAGGGCGTGCACGAGTGCCTGGTCGAGCAGCTCCCGCAGAGCCGAGGAGGACGGGGCGACAGCGGTGGCGAACAGTGCCGGGCCGCCTGCCAGAGGTGCGAGAACCGCACAGCCGTCCTTGATCCCTTCGCGGAGCAGGACGGGGGCACGTCCGACATCCAGCTCCGGGTCCACGACGAGGAGTTGGCCGACGGCGCGGTGTCCGTCCAGGACCGAGGGGCCGTCCCACCCGGGCGCCGGGTCTCCGTAGGCGGTGTGCTGGTCGAGCAGCAGGCGGCCGGCGCGGTGGACCCGGATGCGGCTGACGAGGTGGCCCGGCTCCTCGTCGGCTCTGCCCAGGATCTGCTCCTCGCGCAACAGCAGTCGCGAGGTCGCGGCAAGGCTGACGGTGCAGGACTGGCGCAGATTGCTGCCGGCGGCGCTGATCAGCTGCTGTGGCAGCCAGCGCAGACAGGCGTGCTCCCCGGCGGTCAGCCGTACGTCGTAGGTGGCCGGCGCGGTGGTGGGACCGCGGAGGGCGAGCGTGGCGGCGGCCGTGGTGACCTCCAGTTCGGCTCGGTCCTCGGCAGTGATGTCGAGGGCGAGCCGGTCGCCGCCGAGCGGGGCGCTCATCGCACCGATGATCCCCACCGTGGCGGCCCGTCCGCCGGTGCGGATGCGGCGCAGATGGAACGGGCCGTCACTGCGCAGCTGCGGGAGCGTGGTGACGCGTCCGTTGTACGTGGCACGGATGCGGGCAGTGGCATGCACACCGTCCGGATATCCACAGGATGTGGCGGTGGCGGTGGCGGTGGCGGGGACGGGGACGGCGGGATCGAGCGGGGGAGCGGGCTCGGCGAGTCGGGAGCCGGAGCTCATGCCGCCGCCTTCGCGCGCCACCGGGCGAGGTGCCCGGTGATCCAGTCGGCGATCTCGCGGATGCCGTCGTCGGAGGTGAGGCTGGTGAAGACGACGGGAAGGGCGCCGCGTTGCCGTTCGGCGTCGGCGGCCATGGTGGCGAGGTCGGCACCGACATGCGGAGCGAGGTCGGTCTTGTTGACGACGAGAAGATCGGCGGTGGTGATGCCGGGTCCTCCCTTGCGGGGGATGTCGTCGCCGCTGGAGACGTCGATGACGAAGATCTGCACGTCGATGAGGCCCTTGGAGAAGGTGGCTGTGAGGTTGTCGCCACCGGACTCGACGAGCACGAGATCGAGGGGGTCGAGGGTCTCGTCGAAATGCTCGACGGCCTCCAGGTTGGCGGAGATGTCGTCCCGGATCGCGGTGTGCGGGCAGGCTCCGGTCTCCACCGCCGTGATCCGTTCGGGCGGCAGCACGGCCTCGCGCAGCAGGAACTCGGCGTCCTCACGGGTGTAGATGTCGTTGGTGACGACGGCGAGGGAGAGTCTGTCGCGCAGCGTGCGGCAGAGCGCGGCGACGCAGGCGGTCTTGCCGGAACCGACGGGACCGCCCAGGCCGACGCGGAAGGCGCGGCGGCTGCCGTCCGCGCGCAGCGGCTCGGCGCTGTAGGTGTGGCGGTGGGGCATGGTCACGGGATGATCGAGGTGCATGGGATCTCCAGGGGCAGGGGTGGGATCAAGAGGCGAAGAGCCGCACGGTCCAGGCGGCGTGCTGTTCCGCGGTGATGTCCAGCAGCGGAGAGGACGCCGACGGCAGGGCGTCAAGACCTTCGGTCTCCACGCGGGCCGCCGCGCCGGCGGCGTTCGCAGCGACGGCGTCGGCCTCCGCGCTCAGGCATGCCAGCAGCCACGAGGCGGCGAGCGGATCGAGGCCGAGCAGGCGCACCGCTGCGGTGGCCGGACCGCCGACGGCCTCGTACGCTGCGGCGCAGGCGGCGTCCCGAGGGGTGAGTCCGGCGGCCCGGGCGGCGATGCCCTGGACAATGGGCTGATGGGCGCCCCGGGGCCGCTCGGCGGCCAGGCGGTCGAGTTCGGCGGACGGGAAGGTGGCGCGTGCCGCGCGCATCATCTGCCGCCCGAGCTTGCGGGCCACGGCGCGCAGCGCGGGAACGGGGGTCCGTGCGTCGGCGGCGTCGTCCAGCATCAGGGGGTCGCATCCGGCGGCGGCCGCGGCAGCCAGGCCGGCCGTGGTCAGACCGGTGGTGTGCAGGCGCCCGCGGCAGAAGGCTTCGAGGCTGTGGATGTCATGTACGGCGTTGTGGGCGACCGCGGCTTCGACGCCGCCGGAGTGGGCGTACCCGCCGGCGGGGAAGCGTCCGTCGGCCAGCAGGAGCAGTGCGGCACGGCTCATGGGCGATCCGGCTGCCTTTCGCGGGGTCGGATGGTCCGGTGGTCCCGGCAGGCGCGAGTGCCTGCCCGGACCACCGCTGCGGTGGTGGCTTCACCGGCCGGAGGGAGGCCGGTCAGAAGAGGAAGTACCGCTGAGCCATGGGGACTTCAGTGACGTAGGACCGCGGCACGGTCGCTCCGTTGAGTTCCGTGCGGGCGTCCCCTGTGGTCGCACCGCCGATGGTGACCTCGAAGCTGTTGTGGTCGACATGGAGGCTCTCCGGCACCGTGTCGTTCAGCTTCATGTCGGCCTTGGTGACGTCCCGGATGTTCGTCGAGATGTCCATGAACTTCTTGCCGAGGCCGAGTCCACCGGTCGCCACCCCGGTGGCGTTGCCTTCGCTGTCCTGGACGGTGACGACTCGCGGGTTCAGCGCGTCGGCCACGCCCGGCGCCACGAAGTTGTACGAGTTGCTCAGGGGGGAACGGCCGGTGGAGCCCCAGACCGCTCGCGGCAGGAAGGGCTGCGGTGTCGTGATCGATGCGTTGGCGTCGCCCACCTGCGCGTAGGCGAGCTGCCCGCCCTTGAGGACCATGTGCATCTTGACGCCGAAGAACTTCGGCTCCCAGAGCACCAGGTCGGCGAGTTTCCCGGTCTCCACGGAACCGACGTGACCGTCGATGCCGTGAGTGATCGCGGGGTTGATCGTGTACTTGGCGACGTAGCGGCGCGCCCGGTAGTTGTCGTTCGGGATCAGCCTCTGCGCGTTGTGGGAGTGGTCGGCGTCGTCAGCGATCGGGCGGACCTTCGCGTTGGCGAGGTCCTCCTTCAGAGGGCCGTATCGGGATTTCATGACGTGTGCGGTCTGCCAGGTGCGCATGATCATCTCGCCGATGCGTCCCATCGCCTGGGCGTCGGAGGACATCATCGAGATGGCGCCCATGTCGTGGAGGAGGTCCTCCGCGGCCATGGTGGACGGCCGGATGCGGGAGTCGGCGAAGGCCATGTCCGCTGGAATGTCCGGATTGAGGTGGTGGCAGACCACCATCATGTCGACGTGCTCCTTGACGGTGTTCACCGTCAGGGGGCGGGTCGGGTTGGTCGAAGCGGGCAGCACGTTCTTCTCTTTGACCAGTTCGATCATGTCCGGGGCGTGGCCGCCGCCCGCGCCCTCGACGTGGAAGATGTGGACGGAACGCTTCCTGCCGTCTCTCGTGAAGGCGTCGCGGGTGCTGTCCAGGAAGCCGGATTCGTTCAGTGAGTCGGCATGCAGGGCCAGTTGGACCTGACGGCTCTCGCACACGTCCAGCGCCGCGTCGATCACGGCGGGCGTGGCTCCCCAGTCCTCGTGGACCTTGAACCCGATGACGCCTGCGTCGACCTGTTCGTTCAGGGCATCGGTGTTCACCGTGCTGCCCTTGCCGAGCAGGCCGATGTTGACCGGGTACGCGTCCAGGCTTTCGAAGGCCCGGGTGATGTGCCACGCGCCCGGGGTCACGGTGGTGGCCGTGCTGCCCTCGGCGGGGCCGGTGCCGCCGCCGATGAGAGTGGTCACGCCCGAGGCGAGGGCCTCGTGGATCTGCTCCGGGCAGATGAAGTGGACATGGGTGTCCACACCCCCAGCGGTGAGGATCCGCCCGTTGCCGGAGATGACCTCGGTGCTCGGCCCGACCACGAAGTTCGTCGGCCGCACCGTCTCCGGCAGCTTGTCACCCGGGGGCGTACGGTCCGGCATCTCGAACTCGTCATCCGGGATCGGGTCCATCGTCTCGGGGTTGTACGCCTTGCCGATCGCGGCGATCGCACCGTCGCGGAGCCCGACGTCGGCCTTGACGACACCCCACCAGTCGAGGATCAGCGCACCGGTGACGACCGTGTCCACAGGCGTGCGGCCTTCGGTGTCCCCGTCTCTGGGGATGTGGGACATCCCCATCGATTCCCGGATCACTTTGCCGCCACCGAAGATCATCTCGTTACCGCTGTGCTCAGGACCGCCGCTCCAGTCCGCCTCGATCTCGACGGTCAGGGCGGTGTCGGCCAGGCGGACGCGGTCCTTGGCGGTGGGCCCGTACAGAGCGGCGTAATCGGCTCGCTTGAGCAGGTTGCCCGGCTGGGTGGATCTGTTGTCGCTCACCGGTGCGCCACCTCACGCGCTCCCTTGACCTGCCGATCCCCCTGGATCTCCACCAGTTCGACGCAGCACTCGTCGCCGGGCTCGAAGCGCACGGACGTACCCGCGGCGATGTTCAGCCGGCGCATCCGCGCCGCCTCGCAGTCCCTGAGTTCCTGGGGCGACTCCAGTTCCGGACCGGCGGGGACCTCGACCTTGAGGACCTTCAGCCCCGGGTTGACGTCGGCGAAGTGATAGTGGGAACCGACCTGGACGGGGCGGTCCGACATGTTCCTCACCCTGATCCTCGTCCTGCCCCCACCCGGCAGCGTGGTGGCGTCCTCCTGCAGGTCCGCGTTGAAGGCGATCGCCTTGTACCAGGACTCCGCGTCCCGGCACTTGTCACAGCACGACGGCGAATCGTTGCCACTGCCGCCGTCGCAGTCGACCGGGCAGCCCGGCTTGCGGGGCGGCCGGGGGTGCTCGACCTTGCCGGGGTGGACCTCGGGCTCCTCGGATGCTTCCGGGAAGGGATCGTGGATGGTGACCAGCTTCGTGCCGTCCGGAAAAGTGGCCTCCACCTGAACGTTCTTGATCATCTCCGGAACGCCGTCCATCACTTCGTCCCGGCTCAGTAACTGCCGGCCCGAGTCCATGACGTCACTGACTGTCCGGCCGGCCCGTGCCTGCTCGAAGACGTGCACCGTCAGCAGGGCCATCACCTCGGGGTAGTTGAGGAGCAGCCCGCTACTACGGCGCCGCTGCGCCACGTCAGCCGCCACATGGATCAGCAGGCGCTCCTGCTCATGCGGAGTCAAATGCACGATGAGCCATTTCTCTTGAACGGGCAGGGTCGGCGGTTGGGCCTGCGGAAGGACACGGAGCACGTCCTCGGGCGGCGCCCGTCGCTCACCGATCATGAGCGGCGGAGTTCATCGAGCAGGACATGTCACGGATCGCGTACACGATCGGGTGAAGTCGACTCGGGCGGTTCGCGGTCTCCGGCCTTCGGGCCGTATACGCCGAGGCTGCCGAAGCGTTCGGCCGGTGCGCCGCCCACGCGTACCTCAGGAGCGGTGCCCCGCTCCTCCTCGTCGTCCCGGACGAGGACTGCATGTACACGCTGTCCGTACGCCCCGAGCCAAGGGCGGAACGGGACATTCCGAAGTAACTTTCCGTATCGGATTCAGTTCAGTCCGTGACTGGCTGTTTCAGGTCGCAGCGTCATCGAAGACGTCTATCCGGAGCAAACGCCAGGGGCCACCGGAACGCCGCCGACCACGTCGCATCGGCGATCCTGAACGCCATCAACCCGCGCTGATCCGCACTGTCCGGACCGCCTCCGGTCCAGAACCCGGGGCGGTTCAGGGGTTGGGGGGTTCCGGCCTTCGCAGGTCCGGAGGGGCCGGTCTCCTGTTTTGGCGCCCGGGGTGAGGAGCAGTCCGTGTACGTCCCGGGCCCGGGTGGCAATGCCGTAGAGATGCGCCGGTATCCGCAGGACGTGGTGGGGAGGCGGCCGGCCGGGCGCGCACCGCGCCGGGCCGCCCGCCGCGAACGCGGGAGCGGCCGGGTTCACTTGCGGCGCAGCGCGGCGCGCACGTCCTCGCCGTCCGGGCTCTCGGTCTCGGCGAGGTTGACCGCCTGATCGACGAGCCACGCGCCCCGTTCGCCGGGAACGAGCCGCAGCACGGTGTTGATGCTCATGCCGCGTGCCGCCGTACCCGGCTCGACGGTCACCCGCACGCCGATGCCCGCCGGGTGCGGACCGAAGGTCTCGATCTCGACCGCCTCACCGGTGCTCACCTGTGCGTCGGAGTGGTTCCGGAGCCGGGGCGTACCGGTGATCTCCACGCACTCGGCGATGGTGTCCGCGCCCCGACTCCGGCGCAGACGTTCGGTCCGGGCCTCGTCGGCGGCCTTCCAGTCCTGATCCACCGAAGCCTGCTGATAGGCCCGAGCCGCCTCGATCGCAGCGGCTGCGGACTCCTTGTCTCCACCGCTTCCGGTGCCGTCGGCACTGTCGCAACCGGCCAGTGACAGGGTCACCGCCATCACGAGCACCCCAGTGGCGC
This sequence comes from Streptomyces sp. NPDC127117, assembly GCF_042677325.1. Lineage (NCBI taxonomy): Bacteria > Bacillati > Actinomycetota > Actinomycetes > Kitasatosporales > Streptomycetaceae > Streptomyces > Streptomyces sp. NPDC127117. The sequence continues at coordinate 8,688 of NZ_JBHXTM010000046.1, read as the reverse complement.
GTCCCGCCCAAGGGGCCACGTCCTGTCCCCTCACCCCTGGCCGGCCCTTCACCCGGTGCCGTTCGGAGGATTGCAGCACAGGGCCGCCGCCCGGCCGCCCGCGCGCCCGTCGGTGTCACTGCACGCAGAACTCGTTGCCTTCCGGGTCGGTGAGCACCACCCACGTGCCGCCCTGCTCCGCCACCTCACGGAGCACCGTCGCGCCCAGCCCGACCAGGCGCTCCACCTCGGCCTCGCGGCGCTCCGGGCCCGCGTGCACGTCCAGGTGGAGTCGGTTCTTCGTCGTCTTGGCCTCCGGCACGCGCTGGAACAGGAGCCGGCGCCCCAGACCCGCCCCGCTCTCCTTGTCGTAGGGGTCGTCGGGGTGCCGGACCCCCGCGAGGTCGCGCCAGGCGCGGCGGTCGTGGGCGATGAGGGTGATGTCCTCGGGCACCGCGCCGAAGCCGAGCAGCCGCTCGATCAGGACGCTGTGGTCCTCGACGAGGTAGCCGAGGGCCCCACCCCAGAAGGTGGCCTGGGCGTGCGGGTCGGTCGAGTCGATGACGACTTTCCAGTCCAGAGTCATGGAAACCGTTCATAGTGGTTACATGAGCGAGTCGTCAACGGGCGTGCCGGGGCTGGTCCTTCGTACGCGGGAGGGCCGCCCCTACCGCTTCGATCCCGGGGCCCTGTGCCTGGAGCTGCTGCCCACCGGCGGGTACGCGCGGTACGCGGCGTACGAGGTGCTGCACACCCCCGGGGATCTGGTGCGCTGGGCGGGGGAGAGCCGGCTGCCGGGCGGTCTGTCGCCGGTGGTGAGCGCGGAAGAGCTGGCGCTGGCACACGAGTTGCGCGCCGCGCTGTGGAATCTGGCCGGCGACCGGGCGCACGGCCGTGCCCTCGCCCGGTCCGATCTCGCCGTGGTGAACGCCGTGGCGGCCGAGCCGCCGCTCGTCCCCCGTATCGACCCCGGCAGCGGATCTCTCGCCATGGCCCCGGACGCCACCGGAACGGCTCTGCTCTCGACGGTCGCCCGTGACGCGGTGGAGCTCTTCACCGGCCCGTACGCCGACCGCGTCCGCGAATGCGGCTCCGACAGCTGCAAGTTGCTCTTCGTCGACACCTCGCGGCCGGGCAGGCGGCGCTGGTGCGCGATGGAGCGCTGCGGAAACCTCCACAAGGTACGGGCGCACCGCGCCCGGCTTGCCGCCGGCCCGGAGTCCGCGCGGCGCCCGCAGCCGTAGGGGCATCCCGCCGTCAGGCCGTACCGGCCAGGCGGCCGAGGTAGTCCCCGATCGCGCCGCTCTCCGCCGCCGGGGCGATCAGGGCCACGTGGTTGTCGGGGCGGATCAGGACGAGGAGGGCGGTGGCGGGGGCGACCCCGTACGCCGTGCGGGCGTGGCCCGCGTCGTCGGTCAGGTCGTGGGGAGCGCCGGCGTCCACGCCGTACGCGCGCACCGTGTCGCCGTACGCCGCTTCCGTCGCCCGCAGGGCCTCGGCCGTGTCCGGGCCGAAGCCCAGGAGGGTGAAGTGCGGGCCCGCGAACGCCTCGAACAGGCGGGTCGGCTCGCCCGTCGCGGCATTGCGGCAGGGGGCGTCGGGGGCGCGGTCGCCCGCCCGCAGGCGAGGGGTGGAGCCGGAGGCGGAAAGGGAACTCCAGGGGTGGCCGAGGCCCAGGCCCGTCGTGTCGGCGGACATCGCCGAGTCCAGGCCGCCGCCCGGCCGCCGGATCGCGTCCAGGGTCTCCCGCAGCCGCTCGGCGGTGATGTCCAGGGTCCAGGAGGCCACGGGCAGCCGCTCCTCCTCGTAGGTGTCCAGCAGGCCGGGGTCCGAGCGGCCGTCGACGACCCGGGCGAGCTTCCAGCCCAGGTTGTACGCGTCCTGGATGCCGGTGTTCATGCCCAGCCCGCCCGCGATGGAGTGCACATGCGCGGCGTCCCCGGCCAGGAACACGCGGCCCAGCCGGTAGCGGTCGGCCATGCGCTCGTTGACCCGGTACGTCGACAGCAGCGTGGCCCGCGTCAGCAGTTCGGCCGGCAGCCGGGTGTGCTTGGCGAACAGCCGCCGGAAACTCTCCAGCGAGGGCGGTACGGGGGCTCCCGCCGCGTCCCGTTCGGGCCCGGCCTGGAACCACCAGCCCGAGGGCGTACCCGGGATCGGGCACAGCATCACGGCGCCGTCCTCGTCGAACCACTGGTGCCAGATGCCGCGGTCGAGGCCGTCCGCCTCCACGTCCCCGCAGACCATCGTCTGCTCCTCGGCGGTCTTCCCCTCGAACGGGACGCCGAGCATCTTCCGTACCGGGCTGTGGCCCCCGTCGCAGCCCACCACGTACCGCGCCTCGATACTCCGGCCGTCGGTGAGCGCGACGGTCACGGAGTCGGGGCCCTCCGACAGGGCGACCGCCTCTGAGCCGAGTTCCACCCGCACGCCGTACTCCGCGAGACGGTCCCGCAGGATCTCCTCCAGCTGCCACTGGGCGATCAGCCGGCCATGGGCGTACGGGGTGTCCGGCGTCGGGCGCGAGGAACGGGACGGGTCGGCGTCGGCGACCGGCACCCCGTTCCGGTACTTGCGCATCGGCAGCGGTCCCGATCCGGTGGCCAGCACCCGGTCGACGACGCCCAGGTCCTCCAGCACCTCCAGGGAGCGGGGATTGGGGCCCTTCGCCCGCGAGCTGCGCGGGAAACCGGCGGACTTGTCGATGATGCGTACGCCGATGGAGCGGCGCGCCAGATCGCAGGCGAGCGTCAGACCGGTCGGACCCGAACCGACGATCAGTACGGGCGTGATGGCGGGCGGGGTCGCGGACATGCGGGCTCCTCGGTCGCGGTTCCGTGGACTCCCAGGAAAACGCAACTGAGTCAAGAAAGCAACTGGGTAACTAAATCTGTGCGTGCGGGGTGGGTTCGTCGGCCGGCGGATTCGGGCGCGATGCCTGCCGCTGTGCCGCCTGACGGGCTTCGCGCACCTGGATGCTCGACCGCCGAGCCGTCCGGAACGCGTCCCAGGTGAGCAGCGTGAGCGCCAGCCAGACCAGGGCGAAACCTGCCCACCGCTCCGGCGGCATCGCCTCGTGGAAGTAGACGATGCCGAGGGCGAACTGGAAGACCGGCGCCAGGTACTGCAACAGTCCCAGGGTGGAGAGCGGCACCCGGATCGCCGCCGCGCCGAACAGTACGAGCGGGACGGCCGTGACGAGGCCCGTCGAGGCGAGCAGCGCCGCGTGGCCGGCGCCACCGGAGACGAACGTCGACTCGCCCCGGGCGCCCAGCCACAGCAGATAGCCGAGCGCGGGCAGGAACTGCACCGCGGTCTCGGCGGTGAGCGACTCCAGGCCGCTCATGTTGACCTTCTTCTTCATCAGCCCGTACGTCGCGAAGGAGAACGCCAGGACCAGAGAGATCCACGGCGGCCGTCCGTAACCGATCGCCAGCACCAGCACCGCCGCGAAGCCGGTGCCGACCGCCACCCACTGCACGGGGCGCAGCCGCTCACCCAGGAGCAGGACGCCCATGGCGATGGTGACCAGCGGGTTGATGAAGTAGCCGAGCGACGCCTCGACGACATGGCCGTTGTTCACGGACCAGATGTACAGACCCCAGTTGACGGTGATCGTGGCCGCGGCCACCGAGATCAGGCCGAGCTTCCTCGGCTGCCGGATCAGCTCACCGATCCAGGACCAGCGGCGCAGCGCCAGCAGCGCGATGGCGACGACCGCGAGGGACCAGGCCATGCGGTGGGCGAGGATCTCGATCGCGCCGGCGGGCTTCAGCAGCGGCCAGAAAAGCGGGACGAGTCCCCACAATCCGTATGCGCCGATGCCGGACAGGAGTCCCGCCCGCTGTTCGTCGATCCCCTTCACGGGCCCTCCAGGCATGTCTGTGTCAACTGCACGAAGGTAGCTCCGGGAAGGGCCCCGTGTCATGCCCGTATCGCAATACGGTCATGACACGGGGCCCCTGGGGCGGGAGGAGGCGGTGTTACGCCGCTGCCACCGCGGCGGCCACCGTCTCGGCGAGCGGCGTCGTCGGGCGGCCGATCAGCCGGGCCAGATCACCGCTCGTGGTGGCGAGCAGGCCGCGCTCGATCGCCCCGTCGACGTCGACGAGGATCGCCGCGAAGCCCTCGGGCAGGCCGGCGCCGACCAGGATCTCCTGGTGCACTGCGGCCGGGACGTTCTTGTACTCGATCTCCTTGCCGGTGGTGGCGGCGACCGTGGCCGCGTACTCGGTGAACGACCAGGCGACATCGCCGCTCAGCTCGTAGACCGCGCCGATGTGGCCCTCGCCGGTCAGCACGGCGGCGGCCGCGGCGGCGTAGTCGGCCCGGGTGGCGGAGGCGACCCGGCCGTCGCCCGCGTTGGCGACGACGGCGCCGTGCTCCAGGACCGGGGCGAGGTTCGCCGTGTAGTTCTCGGTGTACCAGCCGTTGCGCAGGAAGGTGTGGGGCAGCCCGGAGTCGAGGATCAGCTGCTCGGTGACCTTGTGCTCGGCGGCCAGCTGGAAGTCGGCGTCGGGGCCGCCCAGTACGCCGGTGTACGCGAGCTGGGCGACGCCGGCCGCCTTCGCCGCGTCGATGACCGCGGTGTGCTGCGGCACGCGCCGGCCGACCTCGCTCCCGGAGATGAGCAGGACCCGGTCGCCGGCCCGGAAGGCGTCCTTGAGGGACTCCGGCCGGTCGTAGTCCGCGACGCGCAGCTCGATGCCGCGGGCGGCGAGCGGGGCGGCCTTCGCCTCGTCGCGCACGACGGCGGCGATCCCGCTCGCGGGCACGGTGGCCAGCAGCTCCTCGATGACGAGGCGGCCGAGTTCTCCGGTGGCTCCGGTGACGACGATGCTCATGGGGTTTCTCCTCCTGGGCGGAACTTGTGGCACTTGTGGCAGTTGTCCGTGTTCGGGCTCGTACGACTCACTGTAGGAGGTGCACTAACCAATCGAAAGTACCCACTTTGAAGTAAGGTACTGGCATGAACGTGAGTGCCCCGGGCCCACAGCCCGATGTGAACCGGCGGCCCGACGCGAATCGACGGCCCGACGTGAACCGGCCGATGTGCCCGTCCCGGCTGGTGCTGGAGCACGTCACCAGCCGCTGGGGCGTCCTGGTCCTGGCCGCTCTGCTGGACCGCTCGTACCGCTTCAGCGAACTGCGCCGCGAGGTGGGCGGCGTCAGCGAGAAGATGCTGGCCCAGACCCTGCGAACGCTGGAGCGCGACGGCTTCGTGCACCGGGACGCCAAGCCGGTGATCCCGCCGAGGGTCGACTACTCGCTCACCGAACTGGGCCGGGAGGCCGGCGAACAGGTGTGGGCGCTGGCCCGCTGGACCGAGCGGCGCCTGGAGGCGGTGCACACGGCGCGCGAGACGTACGACGCCCGGGAGGCGCACGCCTCGTAGGACCCGCGCGGTCAGTCCGGCTGAGGCGCGCGCCCCTCCTCCAGCGCGCGCAGCGCACGCGACACGTCGAACGGCAGGATCGTCACCGCCACGTGCGGCAACTGCCCCAGCGCCTTCGCCATCTGCTCGCCCGTACCCCGGTGCAGCAGCTTGCCGAGCACATTGGTGTACATCCGCCGCGGCACCAGCACCGTCAGCGAGGTCCTGCCGTCCTCGGTGGTGCGGGCGGCCAGCTCCTTCATCGCGTGGCGCAGCCGCCGGTCCGGGCATTCCACCAGCTCCAGAGAGACGGACGTGGCGGCCGTCGCCTCCCACCGGGCGGCCAGCCGCCTGCCGTACGCCTCGTCGATCGCGAAGTGCACGGCCCGGATCTCGTCCGGACGCAGCTCGTGCGCGTACCGCAGCGCCTTGATCGTCGCCAGGTCCAGCGTCTCGACGAGGACGAAGACCAGATGGCGCAGGTCCCGGGGCCGGTCGGCTCCCGGCGCCTGGAGGCTCTGCAGTGCCGCCGCCTCGCGCCGGTACTCGCGGTTGATCCGGATCAGCGCCCACACCCCGAGCGGGAAGACCACCACGACCAGCCAGGCGCCCTCGGTGAACTTGGTGATCGCGAAGATCAGCACGACGGCGGCCGAGATGACCGCGGCGAGCGCGTTGACCACGATCTTCACCCGGCGGTACGGCTCGCGGCGCCGCAGGTGGTACGCGGTGAGACCGGCCCCGGCCATGGTGAAGGCGGTGAACACGCCGATCGCGTACAGCGCCACCAGCCTGTCCACACTGGCCCCGGTGACCAGCAGCAGCGCCAGCGAGACGACGGTCAGCGCGATGATGCCGTTGGAGAACGCCAGCCGGTGCCCGCGCCGGGTCAGCAGCCGCGGCAGGAACCGGTCCTCGGCGACGAAGCTGGCGAGGAACGGGAACCCGGTGAACGGCGTGTTGGCGCCGGTGTAGAGGACCAGCGCGGTCGCCAGCTGGACGAAGACCAGCCCGGCCGTCCCGAGCAGCCCGCCGCCGAAGGCCAGATGGGCCTCCTGCGCGATGACCGTCGGGGTGCCGTCGACGTAGGGGACGGCATGGGTGAAGTGCGCCAGCGTGGAGACGCCGAGCACCAGTACGCCGAGCACACAGCTCATCGTGATCAGGGTGCGGCGGGCGTTGCGGCCCTGAGGTTCGCGGAACGCGGAGATGCCGTTGGAGATCGCTTCGAGCCCGGTGAGGGACGAGCCGCCGTTGGCGAACGAGCGCAGCACGATGAAGAGCGAGGCGCCGTACAGCCAGCCGTTGCCCGGGGTGCCGAGCGGTACGACCCCGGCGGCGTGCAGGTCGGCGTGCGGCAGCTCGCCGGTGAGCCCGCGCACCGCGGCGACGAGGAGGACGAGACCGACGGCGGCCATGAAGAGGTAGGCGGGCAGCGCGAAGGCCCGGCCCGCCTCGCGGATCCCGCGCAGATTCCCGTACGCGAGCAGCATGATGACCCCGACGGAGACCGGGATCTGGAGGTGGTCGAGGCCGGTGAAGTCGCCGCCGACCAGATGGGCGAGCGAGATCAGTGCGTTGGTGCCCGCCGAGACCTGGACGGCGACGGTGACGATGTAGTCGACGAGCAGCGCCACGGCGGCGATCTGCGCGACATCCGGACCGAAGTTCTCCCGCGCGACGACATAGGAGCCGCCCGCCCGGGTGTAGATCATGACGACATCGCTGTAACAGAGCGTCAGAAGCAGCAGCACCAGCAGGATCGCGCCCGTCACCGGCATCAGCAGGGTGAAGGCGGCGGCCCCGACGACGGGCACGAGGACCCGGAGCATCTCCTCGGAGCCGTACGCGGACGAGCTGATGCAGTCGGAGGCGAGCACCCCGAGCGCCGTCCGGTTGTTCAGCTTTTCCTCGCTGATGCGCTCGGTGGTGAGCGGCTTGCCGAGCAGACGCCGTTTGATGCGGTACGCGGGACGGTCCAGGGTCATGGCCACATCGTGCGCGGTGGCCACCCGCCGGCCCGGTACGCAAGCGCCGGACGGGCCGAAATTCAGCCCGTCCGGCGCTTGTGCGATCCGGCCCGATCCGTCGGACAGGCTCTAGCCGGTGACGGTCCAGGTGTCGTTGCCGGCGAGGAGTGCGGCGAGGTCGCCCTTGCCGTGTTGTTCGACGGCGGTGTCGAGTTGTTCGGCCATGAGGGTGTCGTAGACGGGGCGGTCGATGTCGCGCAGTACGCCGATGGGGGTCTGGTGGAGGGTGTCGGGGTCGGCGAGGCGGGAGAGGGCGAAGGCGGTGGTGGGTGAGGGGTTGTGGGCGTCGTGGACGAGGATGTGGGGCCGGTTTTCGTCGGTGACGGTCACGACCTGGAGGTCGCCGGTGTGCGGGTCGCGGACGACGCCCTTGGTGTTGTCCGTGCCGAAGAGGACGGGCTGTCCGTGTTCGAGGCGGATGACCGCGTCCTGGGCGCGTTCCTTGTCCTTGAGGGCTTCGAACGCGCCGTCGTTGAAGATGTTGCAGTTCTGGTAGATCTCCACGAGTGCGGTGCCGGGGTGGTCGGCGGCGGCGCGCAGCACGCCGGTGAGGTGTTTGCGGTCGGAGTCGATGGTGCGGGCGACGAAGGAGGCTTCGGCTCCGATGGCGAGGGAGACGGGGTTGAAGGGGGCGTCGAGGGAGCCCATCGGGGTGGATTTGGTGATTTTGCCGAGTTCGGAGGTGGGGGAGTACTGGCCTTTGGTGAGGCCGTAGATCCGGTTGTTGAAGAGGAGGATCTTGAGGTTGACGTTGCGGCGCAGGGCGTGGATGAGGTGGTTGCCGCCGATGGAGAGGGCGTCGCCGTCGCCGGTGACGACCCAGACGGACAGGTCGCGGCGGGAGGAGGCGAGTCCGGTGGCGATGGCCGGGGCGCGGCCGTGGATGGAGTGCATCCCGTAGGTGTTCATGTAGTAGGGGAAGCGGGAGGAGCAGCCGATGCCGGAGATGAAGACGATGTTTTCCTTCGCGAGGCCGAGTTGGGGCATGAAGCCCTGGACGGCGGCGAGGACGGCGTAGTCGCCGCAGCCGGGGCACCAGCGGACTTCCTGGTCGGACTTGAAGTCCTTCATGGACTGGGTGGCCTCGGCCTTGGGCACCAGGTGGAGGAGTTCGTTGGTGTCAGGCATCGATGGCCTCCTTGAGTGCCGTTGCGAGCTGTTCGGCTTTGAACGGCATGCCGTTGACCTGGTTGTAGCTGTGTGCGTCGACGAGGTATCTGGCCCGGATGAGGGTGGCGAGCTGGCCGAGGTTCATCTCGGGGACGATGATTTTGTCGTAGTGGCGGAGGATGTCGCCGAGGTTTT
>NZ_JBHXTM010000045.1:54928-67892 GCF_042677325.1 Streptomyces sp. NPDC127117 | reverse complement strand
CCGCAGACACGACGCGCCGCCGCTACGCGGCGGAAGACGACAACGCACTCCGTGCGTTGTTCCCGGGACTTCGTCCCGGGGTTGCCGGTCCACTCCGTGGCCCGGGCAGTCAACTTCGTTGACTGCGGCCCGGCTCGCTCCGCGATCCGGGCGGCGGGTTGGGATGGTCTTGCTGGGAGGTTCGGTGACGGGTCGTGAAGTCCAGGGCTTCTTCCCTGTTCTCTGGTCCCTTGAGTCCCTGTCAGGAGGGTTCAGGGGCTGGCAAGGACAGTCCTGCGCAGATGACGGACTGGCGGTTCGGAAACACTTCTGCAGTCGGCGTGCGTCACTCTTTATACCCAGCTAGATTAAGGAGTGCGAGCCGACACCCTGCCGCTGTCCCTGGGGTCGGTTGTCTGTGTCCTGGCTGTCGCTGAAGAAATACATGTTGCTGTACATGGATCCGGGTCTTTTCTGGCTTGGAAATATCTCTGAAGCGGTCGAGGAGAGGAAATTTTTGATGACGCTGAAGGAGTTGTTTCCGCATCAGGTGGAGGCGGTCGACGCGGTTCTGAGGGTCTTGCAGACGCCTGCGAGCGGACACCTGCCGGCCGAGGGACTGCGGACCCAGGTCATCGCCGCGACCGGCTCCGGGAAGACCCTGATCGCCGTCGCGGCCGCCGAGAAACTCGGCGCGCGGCATGTCCTGGTCCTCGTGCCGACACTGGACCTGCTCACCCAGACCACGGCCGCATGGCGGGAAGGAGGCCGTACAGGGGCAATGATCGGGGCCTGCTCACTCCGCGCGGAGGACTCCGATGGTATGCCGTGCACGACCGATCCTGGTGAACTCGTCGCCTGGGCACGGGGTTTGGAGCGGGTGACGGTGTTCGCCACGTACGCCGCCATCGGCCTCGGCATCCTCCAGCGCGCCCATGGTGCCGGGCTTGGTGCGTTTGACCTGATGGTCGTCGACGAGGCGCACCGCACCAGTGGGTACGCCGGGAAGCCGTGGGCCGCGGTGCACGACCAGACGAAGATGCCGGCGACCCGCCGGTTGTACATGACCGCCACGGCCCGGATCTGGGAAGCACCCGAGCACGCCCGGAGTGGTGAGGGCGGGGAGCCGCGGTTGACCGCGAGCATGGACCCGGGGTCGCGGGTGTTCGGGCCGGTGGCATACAAACTGACGCTCTCACAGGCGGTGAGCCGAGGGTTGGTGGCGCCGTATCAGGTGGTGTGCGTCGATATTTCCGATCCGGAGTTCCATCAGCTGCGCCAGGAGGCCGGGTACGGGTCGGACGCCGCACGCGGAGCACGGCTCGCGGCACTGCAGACCGGGCTCGTGACCGCGGCCGCCGAAGAGAACCTGCGCAAGGTACTGACATTCCACAGCCGGGTCAGCGAAGCCGAAGCCATGGCCACAGGCATCGTCGACGCGGCCAGGAAACTGTGGGAAAACGATCCGCGACGCTACCCGGAACCGAAGCGGGTATGGGCCGACTGGCTGTACGGCGAACACCCGCCCGCCCACCGGCGTGCCGTGCTGGAGGAGTTCGCCTCCGACACCATCACGAACCCGAACCAAGGCCAGGGGCAGGGGCGGGCGCAGCTGGTCGAGGGTGGCCTCGGGAGGCGCAACAAGGATGGCAGGAATGGCGGAGGCGGCAGAGGTGGCAGGGGTGGGCGGGGGTCGGGGAAGGGGTTGGTGCCGGCGGCGTTGCGGGTGCTCAGCTCGGCGAAGGTGTTGGGTGAGGGTGTCGATACGGCGAATTGTGATTCCGTCGCGTTCTGTGATGCACGGGGGTCGATGATCGATATCGTGCAAATGGTCGGACGCGCCCTGAGAATGAAGCCGGGGGCAGGGAAGATTGCTTCTCTGATTGTTCCCGTATTCCTCGCACCAGGTGAAACACCGGACGAAATACTGACCTCGGATGCCTATGGAACCCTCGCGAAGGTCCTCGGGGCGTTGCGGGCGCACGACACCGAAACGATCGAGCACCTCGCGGATCCTCGTGTCCGGAGCGGGAGTTGGCACTCGGAGGGTGCCGGGGAAGGCGAGGCGGTAGCTGAGCGGGAAGTGTCGGAGGGTGAGCGGGGACCGAGCACGCCTGCGCAGGAGCTGCTGAAATTCAGCACGCCCCGGGATCCTGCCTTGCTGGCACAGTTCGTGAAGCTGCGGGTCATCGAGCCGGAGAACACGTTCTGGCGGCGCGGAATCCAGGCATGCGTTCGGTACGTGAAAGAGACCGGAGCGCAGCAGCTGCGGGTGCCATACGACTACATCACCCCCGATACCTGGATGCCGGCCGGGTTCCCACTCGGGACCTGGCTCACCGACCAGCGCAAATCCCACAAAGCCGGACATATGGATGCGGGACGAGTGGAACAGCTCGACGAGCTGGGCATGGTCTGGTCCCACCAGGACGTCGCATTCGAGGAAGGCCTCACCGCCGCCCGCGCCTGGGCCACCGCGCACGGACACCTCCTGCCACCCACCACCGCCGTCTGGGACCGATACCCCGTCGGGACCTGGACCAAAAACCAGCGATACGCCGCCCGGACCACGGACACGGTCGTGCAGCGAAGGCAGGCCGGCCTCCCCGTCCCTTCCAGTGCAGGTGCCTTGACCGAAGCGCGACGCGCAGCACTGGAGGAGATCGACCCGGGATGGTGCCCTGCATGGGACACCGGATGGCAACGGTGCTTCCGCCTCACCCAGAACCTCCTCCAGAACGGCGGAACCCTACCGCTAGCGGCCGGCAAAGCAATCGTGCAAGGAGAAGACCTCGGACGCTGGGTCACCACGCAGCAGCACGGGTGGGAACAACTCCTGCCCGCACAGCAATGGCTCCTGGAAAACACCCTCGGCATCGAACCCGCCGAAAAAGCCGAACAGCCGGCACGAAGGACGCAAGACGACATGTGGGCCCTCAACCTCGCAGCCGCACGGCAATACCACGCCCGAGAAGGACACCTGCGCGTACCCCGCAAACACATCGAACACCTGGAAAAAGCAACAGCCGAGAGGACAACGGGCCCAGCAAGCCATCAAGCAAATGCTAACGGGATCGTGGTCATCAAGCTCGGCACATGGCTCGACAACACACGCAAACGCGCCCACAAACTCACCGAACAACGACGAACCGACCTCGACCACCTCGGCATGCGCTGGTAAAAAGCGGCTGTGGGTGCAGATGCGAGGCGCGAGACGCCCCTCTGCTGAGTGGTGCATTGAGGTCAGCACGGCGACGAAGTACAGGACGCGGACGGATTCGATGTCGTCGGCTCAACCATTGATCACCATCATTCAAAAGGGCGGTCGGGCCGACTGGAGCACGAAGGCAACGCATGGTCCCGGGCAGTGGCCCTGCTGCGCGAAGACTCTCTCCCAGACCGCATGCCTGGTCGACGTGTTGGCCCACCTCACGAGAAACGCTCCGGCCGAGTGCGGCATTGCCGCAGGCCGGTGGGCACGGCATGGTGAGAGGGAGGTTACGCGGAAACTGGGGGAGCAAGTGGACGAGACATCGTGGGCGCAACGTCGAGTCTCGACGAACGGTAGGACCCAACGACTCCCTCGGACACTCCTTGTCCTCGCACTGATCGATCTGGCCTGGGAGATCCTCAAGACGAATCTGGACAAGCAGGATCACACTGTATGGCCATGGCGTCTTACAGTTCTTGACACGTCCACGTGCGCCGCAATCGTCGGACTGCTCGTCGGCATCGTGGTGACTCGAAGCCAGCTGTCTCAGACCTTGCAGCCCGTTCTCAGTTGGTCGGCACAACCGGGCCATAGCCACAAGGTGCCGGACTCTTTGCGAACCGTGTCCCTCATCAACGCCGGTGGTGGACGATCTGTGGTGCGCTCTGTGTCCTATCGTCTGGAGGCATCGCCACGGCATAGCGGCCAGGTTGAGATCCCGACCGGATGGATCTCCTGGCGCACCGCACTTGAAACCCTTGCGGCACTTGAACTGGACTGGGACCGCGATTTCTACCTCCTCCATCTCGATCGCGGAGCTGCCATACCGACGACCAGCAACCCCCGGGATGGGATGGAAGTTCTCGCGCTGGGTCCCAAGGCCGCTGAGCGATTGTCTGTTCTCGACATCAAGGTTCAGGTCACAGACGTGTTGGGTGATGTCCATGAACGCGATCTACAGTGCATCCGTCCGCCTGGGCATCGGCCGCCTCGCAGTAGCCGGACGCAGAGTTCCGGCCCTGACGTCCGCTCCTCAACAGATTCTGGCGCATGAAGCGCATCCTGGGACCGCAACTGGTCCTCGGACTGCTACTCCACGAACGGCTGCTGTCGGTGAACGGACAGGAAACGTTCCAAATCCCTTCCCGAACCCGCTGACACTGGCTCATTCCCTGCTTTTCCCGACGGCGAGACAGGCCCCAGCCGTGCTGCGTCCCGCCGTCAACGGGGACCGGTACCTGTCTTGTGCACTCCATTCCGGCGCGGACCTAGGAGCTTTCACTTCTCTGACCAGGTAGTCCTCCCCCAGTGACCAGCCAATCCACACTGCTTGTCCAGCACCAGCGCCTGGCCATCACTTCTCAACACCCCATAGAAGTACCCGAATCGGCCCGGCCCACAGCGCCCACCCCCGGACACCAGACTGAGATCCATCCCGGACACGGAAGCGAGAACTCCCAGTTCATACGGGATGTCCCATCACGCTTCGCCGGTGAGGAGCTGTGCGTCATGTACCCGCCGCCCGAGACTCAACGAAGGAAACATCATGACCACACCCTCCAACACCACCGAAGGGCTTTGGCTCCCCGCTGAGCGGGCGCGCCGCGGCGGGTTCTACCTCGGTTTGACCCTCGCGGCGATGCTCTGCTTGGTGCTCTTCGAAGGACTCATTCTCTTTGTGGTCGGCGTGCTGATCATGGGTGAAGACATGGGCTTCATGGGTGAGGCGGGTGTCGCCGGCTATGTGGGACTACCGGTGTTGGGGGGAGCCGTGACCCTGCTGCCGCTGATCGCCCTGGCGTCGCGATATCCGGCCCTGCGCATCGATCCGGCGGGCATCAGCAAGGTGCAGCGTGGGGGCACGGAGACCGTGCGGTGGGCTGATATCGACCAGGTTCGGTTCAACAGCAGGCAGAGCCTGCTGCTGTTGGTGCTGAAGGAAGCGGCTCTCCCGGAGAAGCCGATCGCCGTTGGCAGGCGGAGGATGGTTGTTCACTACTCGCTCGGAAACTCCCTCTGGCGCCGGCGGAGGCCGAATCACCCTGCCTTGATCGTTGATGCAGTCGAACGTTTCGCTCCGGGAAAGTACACCGACCTGCCCTGGAACCTGGGCGCGGGCGGCGCGAAGGGCGCGGGTGCCTCGGCGTAAGGAGGGGCGCCTCGACGTCGAGAGAGAGGCAGCCCGTGACCGGGCCGCCCCCTCCTCCGTTTTGTGCGGTGACCTGCTCAGTCCAGGTCCGTCGGCAGCCAGCCCGTCTGAATCAGGGAAGACGCGCTGCGGCGGGAGACGAACAGGCCGCGGCCCGGCGGCAGCGGGCGGGCCTTCACGTCGCCGAGGAGCTCGCCCTCACCGGGGTGACCGGACAGGACGACGCTAGGGGCGCCCAGCTCCTTGAAGCGCTGGATGAAGGGCTCGTACGAGGAGCGGCCCGCTCCCGCGCTGCTGCGGGCGATGATGAACTTCACCCGGCGTCGCGGGCGCACGGCAGATTGTCGACCAGCATCGCCATGGGGTTGTTGGAGGACGTGGCGACCAGGTCGTAATCGTCGACGACGATGAACGCCCGGGGCCCCGCCACCAGCTGCGCGTACGCAGCTGGTGCTGCGGGGTCACATCCTGGCATCGGACGCCTACAAAACCCTCTCGAAGGTCCTCGGGGCCCTGCGGGCGCACGACACGAACACCATCGAGGCACTGGCCGATCTCCGCGTCCGCAGCGGACAGGAGGACACCGACGACCAGGACCAGGAGCACGACGGTGAGGACACCGTGGACGCCCTGGAGGATGGGGACGGGGCGGGGGTGCGGGTGAGTGGGGCGGCGGCCGGGGTGCTGCGGTTCAGCGAGGAACGCGACCCCGCCGTCCCGGCTCGTGCGGCTGCGGGTCATCGACCCGGAAGGGGCGTGCCGGAGGCGCGGGATCGAGGCGGCCGGACGGTGGCTGCGCGAGACCGGGAACACCGTGCTGCGGGTGCCCTACACGCTCGTCACCCCGGAGGGCTGGGGCGGCGTCGGCGGATACCCGCTCGGGCAATGGATCGCCGACCAACGACGCGCCTACACGGCCGGGACACTGGAAGCCGGACAGGTGGCCGAGCTGGAAAAGCTCGGGATGGTGTGGTCCGAACAGGACGCGGCCTGGGCGGACGGGCGCGCCATCGCCAAGGAATACGGCGCCGCCCACGGGCACTTCCTCCAGCCGACCACCGCAACGTGGGACGGGCATCCGATCGGGGTGTGGGCGAAAAACGCGAGGGCCGCGGCGCGCAGGGCGCGGGAGAACGAGGAGCTCCGTACGGCCGGCCTCCCCGTCCCCTCGGCGGCCGGCGCGATGAACCAGGCGCGGCAGGACGAGCTGGACACGATCGACCCGGGATGGTGCCCTGCATGGGACACCGCGTGGCAGCGCTCCTACCCGCTCGTCCAGATCCACGTCCAGGCCGGCGGAACCCTCCCGGAGGCTGCGGGCGTGTCGTCGTCCAGGGCGAGGCCCTCGGCCGGGGTGAACGCGCAGCGGTTCGGGTGGGATCCGCTGCTGCCCGTACAGCAGCGGGTCCTGGAGAACACCTTCGGGATCACACCGACCGAGGAGGATGAGCGGCCGGTGAAGCAGACGCAGGATTCGAAGTGGGCCCTCAACCTCTCGGCGGCACGGCAGTTCCACGCCCGCGAAGGACACCTGAGAGTCCCCCGCAAGCACGTCGAGCAACCTGCGGCCCGACAGGCCGTCAGAACGCCACTGACGAGCCCGTGGTGGTCAAGCTCGGCACCTGGCTCGAAAACGTCCGCAAGCGCGCCGCGAAACTCCCCGAACAACGCCGAACCGACCTCGATCAGCTCGGGATGCGCCGGTAGACGACCGGGGTGCAGATACGAAAGGGCCGGAGGATGCTGCGTACGGCAGGTGGAAACGGGCGCTCGGCCCACTGAGCGTCTCGGGCCTGGTTACAACCGCTGGCTTCAGCGCCTTGTCTTCATTCTCATGACATTTAGTCGAAGGTCACAGTCCTCTGAACGAGTGTGGCGGGTCGGCCGAACGTCAGGATCACTTCCTGCGTCCGTTCACCTGGGGACACATACGCCAGCTGGAGTCCGCCAGGCGGATGTTCACCTGCAACCTGACCGTACCTGGAGCCGGCTGACAGGCCGCTGGTACCACCGGCTGAACCACCTCATCGCGGCCGGCCCTCATCTCACCCGCACCGGCAATGCCTCGCGCCTCCACCACGCTCCGAAGACACCCGCCCCTCCCCCACACCAAAATCCCCGCCCGAAAAACAGAACACCAGGCCACAACAACCGAACTACCGGATACCCGAAACTCCGTCACAGCGGACACACTTCGTTGAGACCGGCGACGTCGATGCTTTCCAAGATTGGCGTTCAACAGCCGGCGGGCCTGCCGGCCGGCTTCGGCCATGATTCGCCGGACAGAGCTTGGCATCGAGGCGCTCGAAAACCAGTGGCACGGCGCCGACGTGCGCCATTACCGTGCTGCCGGGCCAAGTCGTCTAGGCAAGGACGTTCCGTTGTACACCCTGTGAGATCTCCCGTGCGCTGTTCTGTCGCGCGTCGCGCTTGTGCGCCGCGCTTCTTTTTGCTGCGGACTTCTCACTGAAATCGGTGTATTTCTGTGCTCGAAAACTGGGTGGTCATGCCCACCTGCCTGCCGATCGTTCTCCGCCGTCGCCACACGTGCACGTCCGAGCGTTTCCGGGCAAACGGCAAATTTCGCATCAACGCAAACCACAAGCTCATCGACGCTTGGCTCCTCGTGCTCTGCACCGCTTGCGGGGAGACTTCAAAGCTCGCGGTCCTGGAGCGGGTGAATGTGCGCTCCGTACCGCCTGAGCTGCTGGACCGGCTGCATGGCAATGACATCAGCCTGGCGGCCGAGTTGCTCCAGGACCCGGTCGTGCAGCGTCGTAATCGCATCGCTCTGGACTGGACCGACGCCTGGCGCCTCGACACCGGCAGATCAGATCATCTGGACCGCGAGGTGATCGACGTCTCGGTCCGCTTTGGGGCGCGGATTCCTGTCCGGCCGGTGCGGCTGATCGCTGAAGGCTGTGGTCTTTGGCGGGCCGAGGTCGAAAGACTGATCGCGAAGGGCAAGATCGTCTCGACAGTCCGGCTGAGTGGCAAGCTCTCCGGCGACTTCGCCTTCCTGCTCAAGCGCTAGCCCTTCTCGGAACCATGGGTCTGTCCTGCGGCTCTCGCCGGACAGGCCCTGGAGGCCGCCGTGGAGCTTGACCACGGCGGCCTCCGCTCACTGGCCCACTCTTCCGTCGATGCACTCGCGCAGCAGGTCTGCGTGCCCGCAGTGACGGGCGTACTCCTCGACCCTGTGCACCATCAGCTCGCGGACCGCGATCCCGTCCTTGCCCAGGCGCTCCCCCAGATCTGGATGCTCGGCCAACGCGGCGTCGGTCGCGGCCTGTTCCCGCGCCAGGTCGGCGTACGCAGCGTCGACCAGGGTCTGATCGGCGACGGCTTCGTCGAAGTCCGCGTCGCGCTTGCCGTACAGCTTGGACAGCGGCTCACCGTCGCTGATCCAGTTGCGCCAGTCCCGTTCCACCTCGGCGAGGTGTCGGACCAGGCCGAGCAGCGACATCGTCGATGGTGGCACTGACCGACGCGCCAGTTGCTCCGCGTCCAGGCCCTCGCACTTCATCCGCAAGGTCAGGCGGTAGTCCGTCAGGAAGCCCTGCAGGGTTGGAAGTTCGCCGTCCGGGCCGACTCCTTCGCTGTTGCGGGAGTCCTTGTCCGGGTCGGCCCACATGTCCGGGTAGACGGTCGCCTGGGTCCATCGTGCGGGTTGATCATTCATGTGCTCCATGTTGGTCTGCGGGAGCCCGGGCCCGCTAGTGCTTTTGGGTCTGAAGTGTTCTTCTCGGGTTGGTGAGGTAGGCGTCGATCACTCGCATCGCCTTCTCCGTCCCGCCTCTGCGGTAGAGCCAGTGGCCCACGACGTCCATCGTGAACAGGGACGCCTTCGGGAAGGAGCTCGCCATTCGCTGCGCGCCCGGCAGGGGGGTCGCCAGGTCATGCGTGGCGTTGGCCACGAGAACGGGTGGGAGGTCGCCCTTGACCCGGGCCGGCCGGGGCTTGGGCGGCATGGTCCAGCCCTGGCAGCCGAGGATGGTGTCGAGGGCCTGGGCGTTGTAGCGGGTGTGCGGGGCGGCCTTCGCGGCCCTCTTCAGGATGGCCCGGTACTGGGCGTAGTCGCGGATCCGGAGGTCGTAGTCCCGGCACAGCACGAGCCGGAAGACAGGGTCGGTGCCGGTGGCGAGCCAGCGGACCTCGCCCTTTCCTGTGTACAGGGCTGCCAGTTGCTGCGCGGTGCTTTCCGGGCTCCCCTTGCCGAGTGCGAAGGTGAGGAAGTCGGACAGCTTGTCGGCGTCGACCTTGGTCCGTGTCGGTCCGTCCGGGCCTGGTTCGCGCAGTGTGCCCGCGTCAGCGCGGGCGAACAGATTGTCGGTGACGGCTGTCAGGTCTTTGCCCTTGAGCGCGCAGGCTGCGTCCTTCTTGCACCAGGCCGCGAGCCGCTTCAGGGTGCTGTCGATGGTGACGCTGCCGTCAATGAGGTATCGCTCGGCGTTCGGCTGGTCCGGATCCATCGCGCTGTCGAGTGCCAGTGCTCGGAGGTTGCCCGGGAAGAGCCGTGCGTAGCGCTCGCCGAGGAACGTGCCGTAGGAGTGGCCGAGGAAGCTGATCCGGCGTTCGCCGATGGCGGCACGGATCGCATCCATGTCACGGACGACGCTCTCACCGTCCATGTGGGCGGCGAGCGGGCCCGTCCGCTTCAGGCAGTCGGCCGCCAGGCGGCCGTTCGAAGTGCGGAGCTGCTCGAACTCGGCCGCGTTGCGCGGGCGGGCCGGGATCGAGTCGAGGATCGTCTCGTCACAGTGGGCCGCACCGCTGCGGCCGATGCCTCGTGGGTCGAAGCCGATCATGTCGAAGCGCTGGAGCATGGTCGCGGAGTACCCGCTGATGGGGTCGTCCGCGTACAGGGCGTCGTCGGCCCCGGCCGCCCCGGGGCCGCCCGGGTTCGACATGAGGACGCCAATCCTTCGGGCGGGGTCTGTGGCTCGGTAGCGGGCGACGAAGATGCCGGTCTTCGGGCCCTTCGGCTTCGACCAGTCCAGCGGCACCTCGACCGTCCCGCACTGGGCCCTCGGGCTGGGGTCGGGGTAGGGCGGATCGGCCTTGGGGCAGGCGCCCCAGCGAATCGGCGGGACGGAGGCGGTTGTGCCGGATGGTTCCTGGGCGGCCGCGGTGCCAGGGGCTCCCAGGGCGGCGGCCGCGGCGGACAGGGCCAGGAGCGCTGAGATGACCCGCCGTCTCGTGTTCGGGCTCGTGTTCATGCGCGTCACTGTTTCGGCCCCGTATGACGGTGCCTCCATGGGCACATGGTGGGAACGTAACAAGGCGTTCGGAGGTCGCTGTCGGGGGCTGGTTGCACCAGTGCGGTCAAGGGTGGCGGGCTGTCGACGGCGGCGCCTCGCCGACTGTCGCGCGTACCGGTATAGTGAGGCGCACAACTTGTTGTTCAGGCACAGAGGCCCCACCATCCCAGATGGCGGGGCCTCTGTTTTGTCTTCTGTCGGGTCAGGCGATGCGGAGGTCGGGGCGGCCTTCGGTCGGCGGTGCCGCTCGGTATTCCGGTAGGTGGATGGTGGGCAGTTTGCCGCTCTTCATCTCTTCGAGGGCGTACGCGAAGGCGGCTTCCATGTCCGTCACGCTCTCGTACTTGGCGGCGAGTGGGTGGAGTCGGTAGCGGTTGCCTCCGCGGCCTTCGGCGCGGGAGCGCAGCACGAGGTTCAGCTCGAACAGCGGCTCCATCAGTGCGCTGACGGTGGGCGGCTTCACCTTGTACTCCACTGCCATCTCGCGCTGGCTCGGGAGTGCGCCGCCGTTCTCGCTGCGGAAGATCAGGTACTGAAGGAATTTCACCGGGGCAGCTCCGATGGGCAGCGCCCAGATGCGCTCAGCGACGAGCGGCGACATGACTGCAACGGCCATCGGTGCCTTCCTCCATATCGAATCGGCTTGTCGTGGTAGCGGGCATCACCCTGTGCGCTTCCTTCTGACAGGCTCGGGCACTTCGCCATCCAGGTTAAGGTCCAGCGCTTCCTGGTGGTGAACCAGCTCCGGACCAATTCTGTGCGGAAACGCTGTCGGATCGTCATCATGGTCCGCGGCGATCTGGGCGAGCACCTCGTGCTGGGCGGTGCTGTTGCCCTGGAACCAGAGGGTGACGTTGAGTCGAATTCTTCCGTTTCCAGCCGGTTCGAGCCACTTGTATTCGCAGAGGGTACGGACGGCACGGTTCACGGTGGGCCGGGTGATCATCTTGGCGCCGGGCTTCTTGGCCGCGAGTCCGTTCAGGCCGTCGGTGATCTCCTGCTGGGTGTACTCGGCGATCCCGGTGCCGGGGCGCTGCCCGCCCGCTACGTACAGGAAAACGCACAACTGGCTCTTCGTGATGCCGTTGGCGATGAAGAGCTGGGGAAGCAGCTGCGTGAACCAGTTGCTGGCGAGGCTGTAGCCGGCGCCTCCGGCGAAGCTGTGGACGGATCGCGGGTCGTTCTCGTACTCGAAGGTGACGCCTTTGAGCTTGCGCTTGCCTGCCCTTGGCTGCGTTGTCTCCGGGGCAGTCGTGCCGAGTTGCTCACCCAACAGATTCAGGATGTCGTCGAACACGGCGTTGCTCTCCGGCGAGGACGCGGGAGATGGCACTGCTCGGGGCCGACGCGGCTGGCGCGACGGCGTTTCAGATGTCACTGGACCCTCCTTGTTGCTCAGGCGGTCCGAGGCTATCCCAAAAGTTCGGCTGAGCCTTACTTTTGACGGCTCGACACGCTTCGAGTCTGAGAGGGCGACGCGCTCGCTTCAAAAGTTTGCCTGAGCCGAACTTTCAGTGCACGAAGACAGCCGAAGTTCGGCTGAGCCTAACTTCCAGTTTCGTTCTGCAGCACATTTTGATCGAATCGGTGTCACCGGCCGGGGTGTTCACCGGGAATCAGCACTCCCCTGACCTGCGGTTTCTCCGGCGCGCACGGCCGATTCGAAAAGTTAGGCTGAGCCTTACTTTTGAGGCCAAATGTGCTGGCCAGGTTAACATTTCGACCTACCAAATGTGTCGGCCAGAGCATGATCAACATCGCATATATGCAGGTCAGAGGCTTACGGAGGCTCGGCGCCTCTTATAAAAGAAGACTCGCACCCGACGTGCTGCATCAATCGGAGCCGGGGTGTGTGCCTGTGTCAGCGACGAGTCATCAGCGTCAGCACGGCCTGTGGGCACTGTTCCTGAGCGGGCGTCATGGGCTTAGCCATCTACTCACCGGACTGAACCTCAGCCGACGAAAGCCAGCCCCGACGATAGGTTCATGGATCCTGCGGCGGGAGTGCCCACCCGAGCCACCCACTCGGATCAGCCACTGTGCCGCTTTGATCACCCGCGGTGTCACTGACCCGACGGGCCGCGATGGTTCAGCGGCCGAGTCGAGGCGGACGCGGTCCCGCGATGGACAAGATGCCCTGAGAAGCATGCTGTTGCTGCTTTTGTAGCTCCGCCCGAAGGCTGAGCTGCATCGGTGGGTGAGAAGGGCGGCGCATTGTATCTCATGCCTTGAGAAGGCGGGCCACTCCCCCACAGCCAAGCAACGTGTCCGCTCGTTGTGGGGGGGGGGTTAACGCGGGGGTGGAGCCACCCCAACAAAAAAAAACACAAGAAGGAGATAAAAAAAAACACAGCCCCCCCACCC
>NZ_JBHXTM010000045.1:0-54918 GCF_042677325.1 Streptomyces sp. NPDC127117 | reverse complement strand
TGTTTCTTGGGGGGGCTTTTTTATACCTTTTCTTTGTCTTGGCGGACCAGCCCCCCATACCACTTTACCTTTGCCGGTTTGTGGGGGTTTGTTATCACGGCGTGATAGCTCACCCACAACGAAAAAAGACGACAGAGCTAACGTTTCGCGCGCTCAATTGATCTATGACGTTAGTAGAGTGACGAACTATGACGACACCCGACACCAGGGGCGACCGAGAGAAGGTCGTCTCGAAGCTGCCCTCCTGGCTCCGCCAGGAACTCAAGGTCCGCGCCGTTCAGCACGGCATCGACATGCAGGACGCAGTCGAAGCCGGCATCACTGCATGGCGCGGTCTCGGATCCAACCTCTCCCCCATCGACACTTCTAGGGCAGAGTCCTTCGCGACGTTCCTGCCTTCTCCCTTGTGGACCGGATTCCGTTCGGACTGCAAGCGCCGCGGGGTCTCCCTCATCCAGGGTCTGGCCCAGTCCGTCCGAGTCTGGCTGGACAGCCATCCCGCACCCGCAGTGAAGCGTCCCGACATCGTCCGACGTGTCGTCATCTGCAATCAGAAAGGCGGTGTCGGCAAGACCGCTGTCACTGCCGGGACCGGCGAGGCTCTCGCGGAGGACTCCACCGCCCTTGTGCCGGTTCGTGTCTCCAAGCACTTCGCCGCACTCCTCGAAGAGGATGAGGAAGTCGCCAACGATCCGCTCGCTCTGGAGGATCTGCCTGGGCTCGGACAGCGTGTCCTGCTCGTCGACTTCGACCCCCAGGGGCACCTCACCAAGCAACTGGGCCACGCTCCCCTCGCCATGGACGGCGACTCGCTCACCAATCACATGGCCGGTGATGGCAAGGGCTCACTGAGCGATCTCATCGTGCCGATCGAGGAGGACCGGTTCGGTGGACGCCTGCACCTTCTTCCTGCCTGCACCGATGCGTTTCTCCTCGATGTGCGACTCGCCTCCGTCCGTGCACGGGAGTCTGCCCTCGAACGGGCCCTTGCCGCGGTTGAGCCCGACTATGACGTCATCCTGATCGACTGCCCTCCGAGCCTCGGGCTGAGCATGGATGCAGCCACCTACTACGGGCGCCGTCGCCCGCAGGAGGTGCCGGGGAACTCCGGTGTTCTCATCGTCGTCCAGGCCGAGGACAGCAGCGCAGACGCCTACGAGCTGCTCACGTCGCAGATCGAGGACATGCGCAATGACCTCGCCCTCGACGTCGACTACCTCGGCCTGGTCGTCAACCACTACGACGCCCGTCGCGGTTACATCGCCACCTCCTCTCTCCAGTCCTGGATGGCCATAAAGGATCCGCGTGTCGTGGGCGTCATCGGAGACCTCAAGGAACAGAAGGAAGCCGTCCGTGCGAAGCGGCCGCTTCTTGCCTATGCACCCCGCTGCGAACAGTCCGTTGCGCTCCGCGCCCTCGCCCGGGAGATCAGCAAGTGAGTAAGGCCAAGAACCTCGGGGCCGGTTCCTCCTTCGCCCAGGCCCGCCCCATCAGCGCCCGCCGGGCTGCGATCGGTGCTGCTACGGGCGTGCCGACGGCCGGCGTCCCCGATCCGACCGAGCTTGCACTGAACCTCATCAGTCAGAACCCCGACAACCCCCGCGAGGAGCTTCGCGATCTTGAGGGGCTGGCGGAGAGCATTGCGGAGATCGGCCTCGTCAACGCCGTGACGGTGGCTTCGATCGAGGCCTACTTGGAAGAGCGTCCGCACCGTGCGGACGACCTCGACGAGGGTGCCCGGTACATCGTTGTCGATGGTCACCGACGTCTTGCCGCGGCACGTCTTGCCGGTGCTGCGAAGATTCGCGTCAGCGTCGACAACGCCCTTGTTTCGACGGATGAGGCACTCCTTGAGGCAGCCTTCGTAGCCAACGTCCACCGTGACGACATGAACCCGCTGGAACAGGCCCAGGCGCTTCGTACGCTCGTCGACTTCTACGGTTCTCAGACCAAGGCTGCCAAGAGGCTCGGCATTGCCCAGTCGACCATTTCGTCGAAGCTCTCCGTCCTCGACCTCGATCCTCAACTCCAGGCGGACCTGGTGGAGGGGCGCCGCAAGATCGAGCACGTACGGAATCTCTCCAAGCTGCCGCCCGATGAGCAGCGCCAGCAGGCGGATGCGCGGGCCGCCGCAGGGGTTCAGCGGCGCTCGGCGGTACGTGAACTATCACGGCGTGATAGCCCGGAGAGCGGGGGAGCAGATGAGTCGGGTGGCGGGGCCGATACGTCGGATGGTCCTGCTGCCTCGGGTGGCTCTGGGGAACAACGGGCGGCAGTATCACGGCGTGATAATCCCGGGGAGTCTCCGGCTGGGCTATCACGGCGTGATAGCCCAGGGGAGAGCGAGGCCGATCTATCACGGCGTGATAGCCCGAGTGAGGAACAGGCAGACCTATCACGGCGTGATAGCCCGGGAGTGCGGGAGGCCGATCTATCACGGCGTGATAGCTCCGAGGCCCGGGAAGAGGTGTCGGCTACGCACGACGAAGTTCCGGGGCAGCGGTCGGAGCATGCCGGACGCCAGGTCGCACCGGCTCAGCTGGCCCCGGGGGAGTCGGGCATCGTCGCCCTCGGCAAGGTCACGAAGATGCCCTGGCACGACGGACATCAGGTTGCCGACCTCGTACTGAGGAAGATGGACGAGGCGCAGCGGAAGATCCTTGTCGACAGGATCCTTGCCGAGGGCACCGACTCGGTTCGATGAGCGGCCCGGTGGGGAGGCGGGCCGAGGTGCCGGGTTACTGCCCCGGTTCCTGGCCCGCCTCCCCACGCGGCCCGCTTCCTGGGACAGCCCGCTGTTGGTCAGCTGTCGTGATGGGGCGGGGAACTGCTCGGTACAGCAGGTGTGTTGGCTGCTGGTGCGGCAGAACTCCGGTTGCCCGGCCTGCAGTTTCATGACCTTCGGCAGCCGCGATTGGCTGGTATGTGCTGGTGGCAGCGGTCGTGATGGGGAAGCCGCTTGAGCCCGGATGGAGACGGACTTGAGCGATCCGGGGGGTGGGGGAGTGGGACCAGCGACTGAACGTCAGCGACTGAATGGGCGTTGAGTCGCTTCGCCCCGAGAGAGAAAACCGCAGGTCAGAGGGGTTTGTTGGGGGGAACAGCGACTGAAGCGACTCAAGTTTCAGGTATATCGAGACATTCCTGCGTGCGCGTGTGAGCGCGTGTGTGCGTCATATATAGCGAACTTGAGTCGCTTCAGTCGCTGTTCTGTATTGCATAAGCCTCTGACCTGGTGTTTTGTGTGCCTGCTGGCAAGCGACTGAGTGACCGACAGTCTCTGGACCCTCAGTCGCTCGGTCGTTGGGGCATCTTGCAGATGCGTACATCTGTTCTGCCCCATGTGCCTCTCCTTCCTCTCAGATTTCGCTAATCTGATTTTGGGAGTTGAGTCGCTTCAGTCGCTGATGGGGGAAGTGAATGGCAGCTGAGCTGCAGGTTTCGCGCAGCGACCCACGGCAGTTCGCAGGATCTGCATCGGTCGCTTCGCAGCCTCTGACAACTGCCTCGTGGTGTGCGCGCCAGGGGTGGCCGGTTCATCCTCTTGCTCCGGGCCGTAAAACGCCTGTGGGCAACTGTGAGGTGTGCCGTGTTCAGGGTCATGCCCGAGGGGGGTGCGACTGTATTCGTGCGGGTCGCTGGTGTCATGGGTTTCATGCGGCAACGCTTGATTTCGACCGGATCCAGCAGTGGTGGGGAAATCGGCCCGATCTCGGGGTGGGAGTTGCCACCGGTCCTGCCGGCCTCGTGGTCATCGATATCGATGCGCATGCGTGTGAACTCCCCGACCGTGACCGGCTGCTGCCGGGCGTCGGGATCTCCGCAGGGGTCGACCTGACCGGACTGGCCAATGGCTTTCACACCCTGGGCGTGCTGGCTGCCCTGCGTGGCGCTGCCAGCCCGGCGGACGACGAGTCGACGCTGCGTGTCCGCACACCGTCCGGGGGGCTCCACGTGTGGTACCGCAACGACGGCGGTCACCGGTGGCAGTGCTCCTCCGGGTCTGGCGGCGGCCGAGCCCTCGCCTGGCAGGTCGACGTCCGGGCGCACGGCGGGTACATCGTGGCGCCCGGAACCGTGACCCTTGCGGGGGTCTACCGGCCCGTGGGGACCGTGCGGGTACCGGCTGCGCTTCCCGCCTGGCTCGCCAGGGAACTGGAGCGCACCGGGCATCTGCCGTCCGCTTCCGTGCCGGGAACCCGGCCGGTGCCGCCCCGTGCCCGGCAGGCGGTTCTCGCGGCCGGTGGCGGCCGCGGTGCTGGTGACCGGGTACTGACCGGAGTTCTCGCCGAAGTCGCCGCGTGTGCGGCGGTACCCGAAGGCGCCGCGTTCTCGGAGAAGTTGAACCGGGCCGCGTACACCGCGGGAGGTCTGGTCGCGGCGGGGCACCTCACCGAGGACGAGGCGACGCGGGCGTTGCAGGATGCGGCCGAGCGGGCCCGTCCGGGGCAGCAGCGGCGTTGTCTGGCGATCATCCGGGGCGGTCTGAGTGCAGGTCTGGCCCGTCCGCTGTCCCTCGGGGGGCGGGCGTGAGTGTGGACGAGGAGAGAGCACTGTCTGCCTTCGACGTCCAGGCGGTGGCCGCGCAGATCCTTGCGCAGCCCGTCCCGGCGCCGAGGCAGAGCGAAGAGTCCGCGCGGTATCAGGCTGCTGCCGCCCCGGAGAGGGACGGCGAGGCGACGGCGGACGGGCTGCTGCCCGACACACTGACCGACCGCGGGAACGCCAAGCTGTTCGTCAAGCTCTACTGCAACGACTACCGGCACGTGCCCGGGATCGGCTGGTACCGATGGGACGGCACCCGGTGGCAGATCGACGAGGACGACACCGTGATGTGGTCGGCTGGCGATCTGGCGGAGTCCATTGCCACCACTGATCCACGAGGCGTCTACACCCCGACCGCGCTGCAGCAGCACCGCCGCCGCACGCTGAGCACCAGCGGGATGAATGCGATGCTGACGCAGGCGAAGTCCGCCCCGGGGATGGTGCTCAACGCGGCCCGGCTGGACGCGGATGCGTACGCGTTGTGCACGCCTGCGGGAGTCGTCGATCTGCGTTCCGGGCGCATCCGTCCTGCGGAGCCCACGAAGGACTTCCATTCCCGGTCGACCTCGGCCGCGCCGGAGCCGATGCCGACGCCGCGTTGGAACCGGTTCCTGACCGACACCTTCGGCGAGGGTCCGGACGGTGCGGAGATGATCGACTTTCTCCAGCTGTTGCTCGGCTACTCGGTCACGGGGGATGTCGGCGCCCAGGTCATGCCGTTCCTGTTCGGTTCCGGGAAGAACGGCAAGTCCGTACTGCTGGATGTGTTGATGAAGCTGCTCGGGGACTACGCGGACGCGGCGCCTCCGGGGTTCTTGATGTCGCGTCCGTACGAGGGGCATCCGACCGATCTGGCGGAGCTGCACGGCCGGCGCGTGATCGTGTGCAGCGAGGTCAAGCCGGGGGACCGTTTCGATGAGGCTCGGGTCAAGCTGCTGACCGGTGGCGACCGGATCAAGGCGCGCCGGATGCGGCAGGACTTCTTCAGCTTCGAGCCGACGCACAAGATGTGGCTGCTCGGCAATCACCGGCCCGAGGTGGGCACGGGTGGCTTCGCGTTCTGGCGGCGTATGCGGCTGATCCCGTTCGAGCGGGTCGTCTCCGACGATCGCAAGATCGACAACCTGGCGGACATCCTTGTGACGCAGGAGGGTCCGGGCATCCTCAACTGGCTCATCGAAGGTGCCCGTCGCTACCTCGGGGGCGACAAGGACCTGACGGGCCCCGAGCGGGTCCGTATCGCGACCACGGCGTACGCCGAGACCGAGGACCACACCGGGCGCTTCGTCCATGAGACCTGTCGGCTTGAAGCCGATCTGCGCGCGGAGCAGTCCCAGCTCTACGCGGCCTACAGGAGCTGGTGCCAGAATGAGGGGGCGCCGGCGATATCGTCCCGGGCTTTCGCGGCACGTGTTCGCGAGGTGGTGGGACTGGCGTCACCGAAGGAAATGATCCTTTCCAACCAGCGCAAGTACTACCCGGGCATCGGCCTGCTCGCGGACGAGGAGACAGTATGAGTGCCCTCATCGCAGAGGACGAGATCGTCGACGAGATGGATCTCGTCTGGCTTGAGGACATCAGTCGGCTCGACTATGTCCGCCAGAGTCTGGACCGGTTGCCGACCCGGCGGGGGAGACCCGCGTACCACCGCGACGGCCGGATGGTCGGATACGCCCTGCTCGGTCCGAAGGCCAAGCCGTCCCGTTCCTCGGGTACGTTCCGGCGGCGGGTTTTCTGGCTGCTGCCGCACGACCGGGACACCGAGCCCGACGGGCTGTACGCGCGGGGGGCGCCGGCGGAGGCTGTGGATGTGCGGACGCTGGCGCCGGGCAGCAAGGGGCACAAGACCGAGCGTTCGGAGGGCGGTCCGATGTCGTCCACTATGCGGGAGCTCCAGCCGTAGTCTCAGCCTCGACTTCAGCTTTAGTGTCGGCTTCAGCTTGAGCTTCGCTTCAGGCTGAAGCCACGGCTTCAGCTTTGGCGCCGGCCGGTTTCCTCGACGGATGGATTGGAAACAGTCCGTCCGGTATATTTCCTTCGGCGGGGATGGATCACGGCCAGGGGGAGGCGTCGCTGTGCAGGGGGAACGTTCGGTTCGGGCACAGGTCGTGGTGGTCGGCGGGGGACCGGTCGGCATGCTCATTGCCGCCGAGCTCGCCGGGTACGGAGTCGACACCGCGCTATTGGAGTCCAGGGCCGAGGTGTCCGAGCAGCCCAAGGCGACCACGCTGCACGCGCGGGCGGTGCAGACCCTGGCTCGGCGCGGCCACCTGCCGGGGCACGGGCATCCGTACACCGGTGGCGCGGCGGAGAGCCCCTTCCACTTCGCGGGGATGCCCGGACTGGTCATCAAGACGCCCGCGCGCGAGCCCGAGCCGATCCTCAAGTGCCCCCAGGCGGAGCTGGAGCGGCACTTCGAGGAGCGGGCGCGTGCGGCCGGGGCGCGGATTCTGCGCGAGCACCGGGTGACCGAGGTCGTCCAGGAGGACGGCGGGGTACGGGTCACGGCCGACGGGCCGCAGGGGAGTGTGGTCTGCCTCGCCGAGTACGTGGTGGGGGCGGACGGTGCCCGGAGCACGGTCCGGGACCTGGTGGGCATCGCCTCCGACACCCACCCGGCGACGGTGTCCGCGCTCATGGGAACGGTCATGCTCGCGCAGCCGGACGATCTCACCAAAGGCTGGCACCAGACCCCGCGCGGCTGGATCGTGGCCAAGCGCGACGCGGAGGGCAGGACACACATCCGGACGCTGAACTGCACCGGTGCCCACGCGGACCGGCAGCTGCCGCCCACTCTGGAGGAGCTGCGGCAGGAGGTGTCCTGGATCGCGGGCCGGGACATCGCGATGGACGAGCCGCGCTGGCTCAGCAGGTTCAGCGACTTCGCGCGGCTGGCCCGGAGCTACCGAGCGGGGCGGGTCTTCCTGGTGGGCGACGCGGCGCATGTGCACTTCCCGATCGGAGGTCAGGGCCTCAGCGCCGGGGTGCTCGATGCCCTCAACCTGGCCTGGAAGCTGGCGCTGGCGGTGCACGGCTCGGCGGGCGAGGGTCTGCTGGACACCTACGACCTGGAGCGCCGTCCTGTAGCCCGGCAGGTCATCGACCAGACGCAGGCGCAGCTCGCGCTGATGCGGCCCGGTCCCGAACTCGACGCGCTGCGACGGGTGTTCACCGGAGTCCTGTCGGCGGACCGTGAGCACGGGCATCTCGGCGACCTGATCAGCGCACAGGACACGGTGCTTCCGGATGACCGGGACGGTGGGGCCTCCGGCGAGGCGACGGGGACGTTCCTGCGCAATGCGGTGCTCAGCACTGCGGACGGCGAGACCGATGTGATCGGGCTGCTGCGCGAGGGCAGGCCACTGCTGCTGCTCTTCGGCGAGGAGAGCGGCGGCCACCGGGAGACGGCCCGGGAGTGGGCGGGGATCCTGAATGTGGTCCGTGCCCGGCCCACCGTCGAGGTGCCGTACGACGCGGTGCTGGTGCGGCCCGACGGCTACATCGCCTGGGTGCCGGGCGGCCGAGGCCTGGGGGAGGCGCTGTCGGCGTACTTCGCCGAGGGCGCCGTAGCTGCGGGGCACCGTTGACGGTGCCCCGCAGGAACGAGCGGTGCTCAGCCGGTCGTTTCGACCAGGTCCCGCAGCTCGGCCGCCTTCAGCGCCTCTTCGTACACCGCGGCTCCCCGGCCCTCGGAGAGGTCGAGCGAGGCGAGGACAGAAGGCATCACCGCGCTGGGCAGTACATGACGCATCAGCGCGGAGACACGGCTCACCAGGTCGCGGTACTCGCAGACGGCCTGCGACATGGACTGGATGCCGGCGAAGGAGCCCACGATGACATCGGCCGTCTCGGACGGCGAGATGTGGGGCAGCAACTCCCCTTGGGCCTGCGCCTGTTGAAGCAGGTCGAGGCCGACCTCGGCCCAGCGCAGGAACGGGCCGCTGCGGTCGAGGCTCTGCGCCAGCTGGTCCATGGTCAGCCGCACACCGGCGCGGACCATGGGGTCGGTCTGCAGCCGGTGGGCCTGGAGCATCACGACGTCCACGATCTCCTGCACCTTGGAGGCACGGGGAGGGACGATGATGCGCTGGTCCTGCTCGGCGAGGACGCCCTGGGCCAGGTCTTCCTTGGAGTGGAAGTGGAAATACAGGGCGCCCTTGGTGACTCCTGCCGCGGTGAGGATCTGGGAGATCGTGGCCGCTTGGTACCCGTGTTCCTCGAAGATCTTGGCCGCTGCCGAAAGGATCGTCTGACGGGTACGGATGGCTCGTAGCTGCTCAGCCACTCTGCCTCCTCCCTCCTCAGGGTGGTGAACGTCGGGAGGCCGGTAAAGAAACCGTCCAGTTCGTATCTTACAGGCCGTGCCCTTGTGTGTACCGGCCGGGGAAATATCGGGCAAGAGAGGCAAAATCAATGATTCTTGTCACCGGTGCCACCGGGACCATAGGGCGGGAAGTAGTCCGAAGGATCCCTGCTGACCTGGCAGTTCGCATCATGGCCAGGGATCCGGGCCGGGTCACGGGAGCGAGTACGGCGGCCGAGATCGTCCACGGAGATTTCTCGGATCCGGCCTCGCTGGCGGGCGTTCTGCGTGGTGTTCGCACCGTTTTTCTGGTGACCAACCCCGGCGGGGACGACGACGCGGACTTCATCCGGGCCGCCCGGTCGGCGGGGGTGCGGCAGGTGGTGAAGCTGTCCGCCGCCGCAGTGGCGGACAGCCGGGCCGAGGACCTGATCACCCGGTGGCAGCGCCGCAACGAGGACCTGTTGCGCGGGTCCGGCATGGAGTGGACTCTGCTGCGTCCCCGCGCGTTCATGTCCAACGCGCTCTCCTGGGCGGGCTCCATCCGCTCGGACGGCGTCGTACGGGCCCTGTACGGGGCGTCGGCCAACGCCTGCGTCGATCCGCGCGACGTGGCCGAGGTGGCGGTACGCGCCCTCACCGAGGACGGACATGCGGGCCGGATCCACACGCTGACCGGGCCGGCGGCGGTCTCGGCGGTCGAGCAGACGGCCCAGCTCGCGGAGCTGCTGCGCCGTCCGCTCCGTTTCGAGGAGCTGGGCCCTGAGCGGGCGCGTGCCGCGCTGGGCGCGCGCTATCCGGCGGACATCGCCGAGGCGCTGCTGGAGAGCGCGGAGCGCGGCCGTGAGGGCGCCAAGGCGGAGGTGGACGGCACGGTCGCCGGTCTGCTCGGCCGGCCGGCCGGGACCTTCCGCGGATGGGCGGCCGATCACCTGGGTGCCTTCGGGAACGGGGACCGTTGAGGGTGTGCAGGTGAGGACAGAAAGACGGCGGCTGCCCGGTGGGCAGCCGCCGTTCGGCGTGGTTAAGTCACTGTTCGGCACGGATCAGATCCCGTGCGATCCTGCGGTCACCGTGGAGTTGAAGACCAGCGCACCGTCCTGATGAGCGGTCACCAGGACGCTTCGGTCGCCTTCGGGGGAGGTGTCGGGCAGCAGAGTCGCCTCGATCATGCA
This sequence comes from Streptomyces sp. NPDC127117, assembly GCF_042677325.1. Lineage (NCBI taxonomy): Bacteria > Bacillati > Actinomycetota > Actinomycetes > Kitasatosporales > Streptomycetaceae > Streptomyces > Streptomyces sp. NPDC127117. The sequence goes on along the minus strand of NZ_JBHXTM010000045.1, from coordinate 44,895 downwards.
CGGGGCGTCCAGCTCCACGTACCGCTTGAACTCGTTGGCGATGGCGAGCGGTAGGTAGGAGGACCGGCCGAGGGCCGCCGCCGTGGCCTGGCGGGCGGCTTCCACCAGCACCATGCCCGGCACATGGTCGACCGCGTGCTCGAAGAGCACGGGGTGGCGGGTGTCCACCCGCAGCTGCCAGCGGTTCTGCTCGCCGGTGGGGGAGAGGACGACATCCATGGGGGACATGCGCCCGACGCTCTGCGGGGCCGCCGGGCTGATCAGCGGGAGCTGGTCCCAGTTGCCGCCGGGGACGTGCTCGCCGCGCACCCGCCGGTAGACCGCGGGCGCCATGCAGGAGAAGGAGCCGCCACCGGTCGCGACGATGTTCCCGTCACGGTGGAAGACCGCCTCGAAGCGCAGCCCCGACAGGTTCCGGCCCCGCCGGTTGATCTCCGTGCAGTGGACGTCGATGCTCAGGGCGGCCGGCTCGTACCCCATCCGCAGGTGCTGCGGACGTACGGTGAGGTCGATGTCCCAGACGAGGAATTGGTGGCCGAAGGGCACGCCGAATTCCGCGTGCCCCAGGAGTATGCCGATCTGGCGGAGCGTTTCGCACCCTATGAGCGGATCGTGGTAGCCGTCCGCGACCGGGGTGAAGAAGCTGTGGCCGCGGGGCCACTGGGCGGACATGACGAAGTGTGTGTCGTCCACGCGGTCCCAGTCGGTGAGCATGACCTCTGCGACGGCGGACCGGTGTACGAGTTCTTTGGGGACGGTCATAGTCAGAGTGTTGGGGTAGAAACCGCCGGGCTTGATCGTGGAAGCCTTGGCGCCTCTGGTCATTTCTCTGTCGAACGCGGTCCGTTCGACCTGAAACGTGCTCGCAGACATTGCTCCCCCTGGGCTGGTGCGAGAGGTGTGTTCAGGGCTGTTCCTGGCCTGAAAATACATACCAACCGGTTTAATTTCTAGTGCTCCTGACTCCTTGTCATCCAAAAACAGCGGACGCGTTCATTCCGATTTGCCTGCTCTTGGAGATGGGGCCAGGTCGGCGCGTGCTGTCGCCGAGTCTGCGTCCGGTTCCGGTCCGACATGGTTCGAGCGTGACACAAGTCGTCCTTGAGCGGGGTGACTCAAGGTGCGGCCGCGGCGTCCTGCTGGGTGAGCCGCCCCGATCCCGGTCTTCGACGGATGAGCAGGGAATCTTTCCAAAAACCGCACGCGCGGTTTGTTATAGTCGTTTCCTGTCCTTCGGCAGGCACGGCAACCTCTGGCAGTGACGGAGCAGTTGATGGTCAAACAGGAACGCGCGGCGCGTACGCGTGACACCCTGATCCGGTCCGCGGCCGAGGTCTTCGACCGTGACGGCTTCTCGACGGCGTCGCTCACCGCGATCAGCTCGCGGGCGGGGGTGAGCAACGGTGCGCTGCACTTTCACTTCTCCAGCAAGGCCGCCCTGGTGGACGTTGTCGAGGAGGAGGCGCTGACCAGGCTGCTGGCCCTCACGAGCGGTGCGCTTCCGCTCGGGACGAGCCGTGTGCAGCTCCTCGTCGATGTCACCCATGCGCTGGCCGACGCACTGCGCGGCGATGTGGTGTTGCGGGTCGGCTTCGCGCTGAGCGGCGAGACGTCCCGCCCGCGCCGGATGGATCTGCGCGAGCGCTGGCGGTGCTGGGTCGAGGAGACGCTGAAGCAGGCCGAGGCGGAAGGTGAACTGCGCCGGGGGGCGGGCGTCCAGGACGTGGTGACCGCCGTGGTGGCCGCGACCGTGGGATTCGAGGTGCTCGGGGTGCGGGACTCGACGTGGCTCTCGGCGTCGACGGTGGCGCGGTTCTGGCGGCTGCTGCTGCCGACGCTGGTGCCGGCGGCACATCTCGCCGGATTCGAGGCCGGGGGAACCCGGCGTCCGTAGACGGTGGTGTGTCGGAGCCCCGGTCCTTCGCGGCCTGCGAAAGGTCGGGGCTCCTTCGTCGGCGGGGGATTTTCGTGGCAGCCGGTCGTGGCTGGTCGTGGCCGGATCCGGCCGGTCAGGACGGGGTGGCCAGGTGCTGATCAAGGAGAAGACCTGCTGGTTTGTTTTGGCGAGTTCCTTCCGTTGTGGATGAAGGGTGTGTCGGTCCTCCAGGAAGCTTCCGCACTCTCGGCGCGTGACAACTTCGCAGCTCAGAGCGGGTATTTGAGGGGCCGCCAGGGAACCCGAGAGTAACGAACGCCTCGGTCGGTTTTGTGTTGACAAACCGCCTGTCCTGTTTTTTACTGGCCGAGGCTCATCCACGGACAGGGGAGTATGGCGTGGACATCGAAGTACTGGGCACATTGGCGGTGCGGGAGAACGGCGTCTCGATCACGCCCACCGCCGCCAAGCCGAGACAGGTTCTGGCGCTGCTGGCGCTCCATTCCGACCAGGTCGTTCCGGTGTCGGCCCTGATAGAGGAGCTGTGGGCGGGAGCCCCGCCGCGCAGCGCCAGGACCACATTGCAGACCTACGTGCTGCAACTGCGGGCCCTCATCGCGACCGCTCTGGAACAGAGTCCGGCCGACGGGGAGGCGGACCGCGGCACCGCCAAGGACGTGCTCGTCACGCTGCCGGGCGGCTATCTGCTCAACAGCGGCGGTGGCACCAGCGACGTCCGCGAGTTCGACCGGCTCGCCGGCATGGGCTACCGGGCGATGGACGGAGGCGACTTCCCGGGCGCGGCCCGGCTGCTGCGCGAGGCGCTGTCCCTGTGGTCCGGCCCGGCCTTCGCCGACGTACAGGGCGGCATCCAGCTGGACATGGAGACCCAGCGGCTGGAGGAGACCCGGCTGTGCGCGCTCGATCAGCGCATCGAGGCCGATCTGCGGATCGGCCGGCACCGTGAGCTGCTCGCCGAACTGACCGTGCTCGTCAGCCGGTACCGCACCCACGAGAACCTGCACGGACAGTTCATGCTCGCCCTGCACCGCTCCGGCCGCCGGGGCGAGGCCCTCGACGTCTACCAGCGGCTGCGCACCACGCTGGTGCGTGAGCTCGGGCTCGAACCGTCGGCCGCCCTGCGCAGGCTGCAGCGCTCGATCCTCATGGCCAGCCCCGAGAGCCCGGTGATGGCGGAGAGCGGCGCCGAACGACTCGTCCGCGTGGGCTGAGATGGCCGCACGCGACGCCGGGGGTGCGACCGCGACCCGCCCGACGGCCCTGACACGTACCAGGACCATGGGCCGAAAAGGCACCGCGGTGCAGGAGAGGTCGGAGCGGACCCGCAGGAAGCTGGTGCAGGCGGGGGCCGAGATGTTCCACCGCAACGGCTACGCGAACGCGACGCTCGGCGAGATCGCCGCGTACGCCGGAGTGACCAAAGGAGCGCTGTACTTCCACTTCGCCTCCAAGGAGGAGTTGGCGGAAGCCGTCCAGCTGCGGGGCTGCGCTCTGTTACGCGATTCGGTGCGCGAACTGCGCGCAGCCGGACTCCGCCCGTTGCAGACCCTGGTCGACACGACCCATTGGCTGGCCCGCAGCCTGCGCGAGGAACCGGCGATCCCGGCCGGCTTCCGCATCACCAAGGAGTGCGCGGGCCTGCGTGAGGGAGTCACCGACTTCCACCGAGTCTGGCTGGGGGAGGTCTGCGGACTGTTGCGTCAGGCCCGGCGAGCGGGGGAGCTCCGCGCCGGGACCACCTGGGAGAGCATCGAGTCGCTGGTGGCCGCGGCGGCCTGCGGGATCGAGACGCTGGCCGGTACCGGAATCCCCTACGCCGAGCTCCAACGCCGGGTCACCGGGCTGTGGTCGCTGCTGCTGCCGAGCCTGGTGCCCGAGGGCGCGGAGGCGAACTACCGCGCGGGGATGCCGGGAACGCTCCCGCCGTCCCGACCCGCGGACGATCCCGCGCACGCCCCCTTGGACGCCTTTGGGGCACCGGTACCGGCCGGGGCCACCGGCAGCACCGGGTGAGCGTGTGCCACCGACGGCTTGGAGGAGCCTGCGATGACGATTGACCATCCTGAGGATGTGCTGACGGACCTCATCGGGGTCCTCGGCGACGTCCTGCGGATCAAGCCGGAGAAGATCGACCCCGACCGGACGTTCCCGTCCCTGGGACTCGACTCGCTGCTGGTCGTGGAGTTCGTGGCCGTCGTCAACGGACGGTACGGGCTCCAGGTGCGCGCCACCGACCTGTACGACTACCCGACCCCGGCGTCCTTCGCGCAGGAGGTCGGGCGGGCGCGGGGCGGCGCGGCGCCCGCAGCTGCGGCGCCCGTTGCTCCTGCCGATGCCGACGCTCCCGAGACCTCCGCCGGGTCCACTCCTCCCGAGGGGGCGACGCGGATCGCGGAGGTGCTGCGCGAGCAGCTGGCGGCGATCCTGTGCTGCGACCCGTGGGACATCAACACCACCGCCGCCTTCAACGTCCTCGGCATGGACTCCATCGTGGCCGCGGAGTTCATCGCCTCGGTCAACCGCACCTTCGGACTCCGTGAGCGTTCGGTCCTGCTGTACGAGCACCCCAACCTGGCCGCCGTGGCGGCGTACATCGCGACCCGTACGGGCGCGTTCGCGCCGGAGACCGAGCCCGTCCGCGCGCCGGTCCCGGCCCCGGTGTCCGCCGTACGGCCGCCGCTCCGCGGCGATGTCGACGTCCTGCTGGACGCGATCCGCGACGACCGGCTCACCGTGGACGAGGCAGTCGTGCTGCTCGCCCGCCGTGGCTGAAGCTGTTCCACCCCATAAGGAGCGCGTCCCGATGGACGAGAAGGAAGTCCTGACCCGGTTCAAGAACGGCCATCTGGACCGGGCCCAGGCGGTCGCGCTGCTGACCGGCGCGGCCGGTGCCGTCGGCATCGCCACCACCGGACCGGCGCCCGTCGTCCTCCGGCTGCCGGACATCCGGCCGTGGCCGGACACCGGCGGACCGCTGGCCGACGAGGTCCTGGCCCTGGGCCGGGACCGCGCTGCCTCCGGTGCCACGGTCCCCGGTGCCGCCGCCCCCGGTGCCGCCCCCGCCGAGCCGGTCGCCGTGGTCGGGATGGCCGGGCGCTACCCCGGCGCGCCCGACCTCGCCGCCTTCTGGCGTCGGGTGCGCGCCGGGCAGGGCAGCGTCTCGGCGCCGCCGCCCGGACGGCCCGGCGACGAGATCGGCCACTACCTGGAGCGCGTACAGGACTTCGACCCCGAGTTCTTCGGGATCGACGCGCACGAGGCGGCCCTGATGGACCCCCAGGAGCGGCTGTTCCTGGAGACCGCGTGGGAGGCCCTGGAGGACGCCGGATGCACCGGCGGCAGACTGGACGCCCTGACCGCCGCGGACGGGACGCCGCGCAGCGTCGGCGTGTTCACCGGAGCCGGCCGCGGTGACTACGCGCTGCTCGCGGCCGGTACCTGGACGTCCGGGCGGCCCCGGCCGATGCCCTGCGGCGGACGGTGGAGTCTGCCCAACCGGTTGTCGACCCTGCTCGGCCTCACCGGGCCCAGCCAGTCGGTGGACACCGAGCAGTCCTCGGTGCTCTTCGCCCTGCATCTCGCGCTGGCCGCCCTGCACCGGGGCGAATGCGCCGCCGCGCTGGTGGGCGGCGTGCAGCTGCTCCTGCACCCGTCCAGCCGGCGGCCCGGTGCGGGCGAAGGCGTCGGCGCACTGCTCCTCAAGCCGCTGGCGCGGGCCCTGGCCGACGGCGACAGCGTCCACTGCCTGGTCCGCGGCAGCGCCGTGGGCCACCTCGCACCGCACTCCCCGGCCCCGGGCCCCGGCCGCCGCTCCCGGACCACCGGTGTGGCCCCGGCGCACGCCGCCGCGCTGCGGCTGCCGCACGCGGCACTGCGCGCGGCCGGTGTGGACACGTCGGCCGCCGTTGTCGGGGAGGACGCCGGATCCGTGCGCGCGCTCGTCGGTGAGGCCGGGGCGGCGACCGGGGCGGCCTCGCTCACCCGGGCGGTTCTCCAGTTGCGCCACCGGGAGCTTGCGCCCGGTCCGCGGCGTGCCGAGGCCGAGACCTGGGATCGCGAGGACGCGGCGCCCCGCCGTATCCGCGTCGGGGTGCGCGGGGCGGGCGGCGCGGACGCGCACGTGGTCCTGGAGGAGTACCTCCCGGCCGATACGGACACGGCGGCGGACACGGACCCGGAGGCGGCCGGGGGCAGCGAGCTGTTCGTCCTGTCCGCGCCCACCCCCGCCCATCTGGCCGCCACCGCACAACGGTTCACGGAGCTGCTCGGCGGGCCGGGACCGGTGCCGTCGCTCGCGGTGCTCGCCCGGGCGCTGCGTACCGGCCGGTCCGCGATGGACTGCCGGTTCGCGGCCGTCGTCGGCGACACCGGGGAACTGGCGCACACCCTGGAGCAGTTCGTACGGGACGGCGCGCCCTGCGCCGATCTGCGGGAGGGCGGCGCCGACCCGCTGGGGCTGGCCGACGCACCCGAGACGGACGGATACCTCGCCGCGCTGTGGCAGGCCGGGCGGCTGCACCAGTTGCGCGGCCTGTGGCTCTCCGGGCTCGATGTCGACTGGGCCGTCCTGGAGCGCGCCCACGGGGCGGGTGCCGTGGCCGTACCGCTGCCCTCGTCCGCGTTCCTGCGCGTCCCGCTGTGGCTGGGCGGCGAGGAGGGCCCGGAATGACCGTGCTGACCTCAGGCCGCCCGGCGGAGCCGGGCGCGTCCGAGCCGGAGCCCGTCAATCTGTGGTTCTGCCCCAACGACGAGCTCACACCCGGGATCGCCGCCACCCTGGCCTCGCACTGGCTGGACGAGAACGAACAGGAGGTGGCGGGCCGCTTCCTGTTCGAACGAGACCGCCGCCAGTACCTCGTCGCCCACGCCCTGGTGCGCCGGGTGCTGGCGCTGGAGACCGGCATCCCCGAGGCCGAGGCCATCATCTGGCGTTCCTCGCGCGGGCGGCCGTTCCTCCAGACGCCTGCCGGAGGACTGCCGCGCGGCGCCGACTCCCTGGACTTCAACCTCTCGCACGCCAACGCGTACAACCTGCTGGGTGTTTCGCGCGGGCTGCGCATCGGTGTCGACGTCGAGCGGCTGGACCGCGGCGAACGCGGCCTGGACAACATCATCGCCACGTTCTCCGCCCAGGAGCAGAGATGGATCGCGGGGGCGGCCCCCGGGCGGTCGAGGGACCGCCGCGCGCTGCGTCTGTGGACGATGAAGGAGGCGTACTCCAAGGCGCGCGGGCTGGGGCTCGGGCTGCCCTTCGACTCCTTCGCGTTCACCCTGGACGAGGACCGGGGCGTGACCGCCTTCCGGCCGCCGGCCGACGACTCGGCCGAGTGCTGGCGGTTCCTGGAGATCGAACCGGTGCCCGAGGTGCTGGCCGCGGTGGCGGTGGAGGTCGACTCCGGGCACGTACCGGCCGTCCATCTGCACCACGGGTTTCCCTGGAGCCGTGCCGCACCGCGTCGTCTGGTGCTGCAGGAGACCGCCCGGGTATGACGGTCCGGCCGTCGCGCCATGGCCGGAACAACACCCCTGCAGTGGTGATGAAATGAGGCGGACAATTCCGCTGGAGAAATTCCGAACAATCACCGGGAGAACGCTTGAGGACCGGTCGAGAAGGCGGAAGGGGCAGGCCGGGATCCGGATAGCTTGAATTCGGATTCCGGATCATCGGCGGTCCCGCCGTGGCCCGTCGATGACGAAGAAAGAGGTGCCCCGTGCATGCCACCACCGCCGTCACCGAGGTGGCCGAGGGCGTTCACGCGTACGTCCAGGGTGCGGGCGGCTGGTGCCTGAACAACGCGGGCATCCTCACCGACGGCGGCCACAGCGCGCTCGTCGACACCGCCGCCACCGAGAGCCGGGCCCGCCGGTTGCGCCGGGCCGCCCTCGAACTGGCGCCCCGCCCACCGCGCGCCGTGGTCAACACGCACTTCCACGGCGACCACACCTACGGCAACTGGCTCTTCCCCGAAGCCCTGACCATCGGCCACGAGCGGACCCGCACCATGGTCCGGGCGGCGGGGCTGCACATGGCCGGCCTGTGGCCGGACGTCTGCTGGGGCGAGGTCGAGATCACCCCGCCCGAGCTGACCTTCCGGGACCGCACGACGCTCCACGTGGGCGCGATCAGGGCCGAGATCATCCACATCGGCCCGGCCGCCCACACCACCGACGACACCATCGTCTGGCTGCCCGACCAGGGCGTTCTGTTCACCGGCGACCTCGTGATGAACGGCGTCACGCCGTTCTGCGTCATGGGCTCGGTCACCGGGTCCCTGCGGGCCCTGGAGCAGTTGCGCGCCCTGGGCGCCACGACGGTCGTACCCGGGCACGGGCCGGTCGGCGGCCCGGAGATCCTCGACGCCAACGAGGCGTACCTGCGCCGTATCCAGCAACTGGCCAAGGAGGGCACCGCGGCCGGCGCGACCCCGCTCGAACTGGCCCGCGCCACCGGCCCCGGCCCGTACGCGCACCTGCTCGACAGCGAGCGCCTGCTCCCCAACCTGCACCGCGGATACGCCGAGGAGCAAGGCCTGCCCGAGGGCTCGCCGCTGGACGTCCCGGCCCTCTTCGCGGAGATGGCGGCCTACCACGGCCGCCCCCCGGAGTGCCTCGCCTGAACCGCTCCGGGCGCCCGGAGGCCGCGCCCGCAGCTGCCCGGCGGACGTCTTTTTCACATCTTTTCCGTCTCCCGAACGGAATTCACCAGCGCTTTTCCGGCGGGTGGCAGGCGTGGCGGAGGGCCGCTCGACACCGACTTGAGAATTTCGGGACATTGCCCTGTGCCCCGCTACTGTTCGGGAAGTCGAAGGCTGAAAATCGATGGGAACTCGACGAATTACGGAGGAGACCGTGAAGATTCAGGTTCTGGGTCCGTTGAGTGCCGAGGTCAACGGGGGCTCGATTGTTCCGACGGCCGGCAAGCCGCGCCAGATTCTGGCGTTGCTCGCGCTGTACCCGGGGCGGGTGATGCCTGTACAGACCCTCATGGAGGAGATCTGGGGCACCGAACTTCCGCAGAGCGCGCTCACCACCCTGCAGACGTACATCCTGCAACTGCGCAGAAGACTCGGCACGGCCATGGGGCCGGGGGCTCCGGGCAACGCCAAGGACGTGCTGGCGACGCGGCACGGCGGCTATCTGCTCCAGATACCGCCGGACTCCGTGGACGTGCACGCGTACGACAGTCTCGTGGCCGAAGGACAGAGCGCGTTCGAGACCGGGGACGACGAGCGCGCGGCCGAACTGCTGCGCAAGGCGCTCGGACTGTGGAACGGTCAGGCGCTGGTCGATGTCCGGGTCGGACCGATCCTGGAGATCGAGGTCATGCGGCTGGAGGAGAGCCGGCTCGTGACGATCGAGCGGCGCATCGACGCCGACCTCAGGCTCGGCCGGCACGCCGAGGTCATCGCCGAACTGACCGAGCTGATCGCCCGGCACCCGCAGCACGAGGGACTGCACTCGCAGGCCATGGTCGCGCTGTACCGCTCCGGCCGTCAGGCCACGGCGCTGGACGTCTACCGCAGGCTGCGCGGCCGCCTGACGGACGAACTGGGTGTGGAGCCGTCCCCCCAACTGCAGCGCCTGCACCAGGCGATGCTGACGGTCGATCCCGCGCTGGACGTGATGGCGGGGCCGCGCCGCGGATCGACGTTCGACCTCTACGCGGCCTGACCCGGACCGCAGCCAGGGCCGCCCCACCGTCCCGCCGCAGCGCGGCCTCGCACCCCGCAGGACCCGTTCGAGCCCGTCTCAAGCGAGTTCGGTGAGGGTGGAGGCCGACGTGGCGGTTCCGGGGAGGTGGCGATGGGCGGCAGACAGACCCTGCGGCTGCACTGTTTCGCGCACGCGGGGGCCGGAGTGTCCTCGTTCCACCGCTGGGACAAGGCCGCCGGCGGTGCGGTGCGGACCTCGGCCCGGCCGCTGCCGGGACGGGACGAACGGCGCCGCGAACCCCGGCTGACCGGACGCGAGGAACTCCTCGCCGACCTCGGGCCCCTCTTCGAGCGGATAGCCGAGGACCCGGCGGAGCCGTACATGCTCTACGGGCACAGCCTCGGCGCGATGGTCGCCCTCACGGTCACCCAGGAACTGCACAGGACCGGGCTGCCGATGCCCGCACTGCTCGCCGTCGGGGCCTGCCCGCCGCCGCACGCACCCGCCGCGCTCACGGACGCCGCCGAGCTGCCCGACGAGGAACTGCTGCGCGTACTGGACGGGTTCGGCGCGCTGCCGCCCGGAGTCCGGCCGGGAGACGTGTGGTTCCGGTCGGTGGTCCCGGTGCTCCGCGCCGATCTGCGGCTCGCCCGCGATCTCCGTGCCGCCGCCACCGGGCCTGCGGCACCCGGCCCCGTGCCCGTACCGCTGCTCGCGGTCGCCGGCCGGGAGGACCCCCTCGCCGATGCCGGGACCGTCGCGGGCTGGGAGCACTGCACCACCGGAAGGTTCGTCCGGCGCACCGTGCCCGGCGGCCACTTCTTCGTCCGGGGCCGCGAACTGCCCCGGATGCTCGGCCGGGCCGCCCGCATCGTGCTGCGCGGCCACCGCGACCAGACAGAACAGGGGTAAGGGCGATGAGACGAGTCGTCATCACGGGCATCGGGGTCGTGGCGCCGGGCCGCCCGGGCACCAAGGAATTCTGGGCGCTGCTGACCGAGGGCCGTACGGCCACCCGCGCGATCACGCTTTTCGACGCTGCCGACTTCCGCTCCAGGATCGCCGCCGAGGCGGACTTCGACCCGCAGGAGTCCGGGCTCACCGCCGAGCAGGCCGGGCGGCTGGACCGTGCCGCCCAGTTCGCCGTCGTCAGCGCCCGGGAGGCGCTGGCGGACAGTGGGCTGGCCGGCGCGTACGACGCCACGCGCACCGGCGTCACCCTCGGCAGCGCGCTCGGCTGCACCACCGGGCTCGACGCCGAGTACGGGGTGGTCAGCGAGGGCGGCACCCGTACCCTCGTCGACCACACCAGAGCCGTTCCCCACCTGTACGACTACTTCGTGCCCAGCTCGATGGCGGCCGAGGTGGCCCGTACGGCCGGTGCGCAGGGGCCGGTGGCGCTGGTGTCCACCGGCTGCACCTCCGGACTCGACGCGATCGGTCACGCCGTGGACCTGATCCGCGAAGGCAGTGCCGACGTGATGGTCACCGGTGCGGCCGAGGCGCCCATCACACCGATCACGGCCGCCTGCTTCGACGCCATCCGCGCCACCTCCACCCACAACGACGAACCGGAAACCGCCTCCAGGCCCTTCGACCACACCCGCAACGGGTTCGTCCTGGGGGAGGGGGCCGCCGTCCTCGTCATCGAGGAGTACGAGCACGCCCGCGACCGCGGCGCGCACATCTACGCCGAGATCTCCGGCTTCGCCTCGCGCAGCAACGCGTACCACATGACCGGGCTCAGGCCCGACGGTGCCGAGATGGCCGCCGCGATCACCGCCGCGCTCGACGAGGCGCGGCTGCTGCCCGCGGACATCGACTACATCAACGCGCACGGCTCCGGCACGAAACAGAACGACAAGCACGAGACCGAGGCGTTCAAGCGCAGTCTGGGGCAGCGGGCCCACGAGGTCCCGGTCAGCTCCATCAAGTCGATGATCGGGCACTCGCTCGGTGCGATCGGGGCCCTCGAAGTGGCCGCCTGCGCCCTGGCCATCGAGCACGACACGGTCCCGCCGACGGCGAATCTGCACGAGCCCGACCCGGCCTGCGACCTCGACTACACACCGCTCACCGCACGCCGTCTGCGCACCGACGCGGTACTGACCGTCGGCAGCGGCTTCGGCGGCTTCCAGAGCGCGATGATCCTGACCAGCCCGAGCCTGGAGGGCGCAGCCGCATGACCACCGTCATCGCTCCCCGCGACCGCACAGAAGTTCCCCGCGACCGCGCCGAATCCGCCACCGGCCATCGCACCGAATCCGCCACCGGCACCGCAGCCCGCACCGCCGAGGCCGTCATCACCGGGATCGGCGTCGCCGCCCCCAACGGACTGGGCACCGAGGCGTGGTGGGCGGCCACCCTGCGCGGTGAGAGCGGTATCCGTCCGCTGTCCCGGTTCGACGCGGGCAGCTATCCGGTGAAGCTGGCCGGTGAGGTGCCCGGATTCATCGACGCCGACCATGTCTCCAGCCGGCTGCTGCCGCAGACCGACCGGGTCACCCGGCTCTCGCTCGCCGCCGCCAAGGAGGCGCTCGACGACGCCGGGGCCGATCCGGCGCAACTGCCCGACCACGCCGCGGGAGTGGTCACCGCCAACTCCTTCGGCGGCTTCGAGTTCGGCCAGCGGGAGCTGGAGGCGCTGTGGAGCAAGGGCGGCCGGCATGTCTCGGCGTACCAGTCCTTCGCCTGGTTCTACGCGGTCAACAGCGGTCAGATCTCCATCCGGCACGGGCTGCGCGGGGCCTCCGGGGTGATCGTCTCCGAGCAGGCCGGCGGTCTCGACGCGATGGCGCACGCCCGTCGCCAGGTCCGTAAGGGCGCCCGGCTCGTCGTCACCGGAGGCATCGACTCCGCGCTGTGTCCGTGGGGTTGGGCGGCCTATGTCGCCGGTGGCGGGCTCACCGACCGCGTGGACCCCGCCCGCGCCTACCTGCCCTTCTCCGAGGACGCGAGCGGCCATGTCGTGGGCGAGGGCGGCGCGCTCCTGATCCTTGAGAACGCCGAGGAGGCGCGGCGGCGCGGGGCCACGGTGTACGGCATCCTCGCCGGGCACGCCGCCACCTTCGACGCGGACGGGGTCTGCAGGCTCGGCGCGGCCGCGGAACTCGCCCTCGCCGACGCGGATGTGCACCCCGACGAGGTCGACATCGTCTTCGCCGATGCCGCGGGCGACCGCGCGGCCGACCGGGCCGAGGCGGTCGCGATTACCGCGCTCTTCGGGCCGTACGGGGTGCCCGTCACCGCGCCCAAGTCGATGACCGGGCGGCTGGCGGCGGGCGGCGCGTCCCTCGATGTGGCGGCCGCCCTGCTCGCCCTGCGCGACCAGCTGATCCCGCCGACCACCGGCACCGAACTCCCGGCGGACGACTGTCTGCTGAACCTGGTGACCGGGGCGCCCAGCCCGGGCCTGGGGCTGCCGCTGCGTACCGCGCTGGTGCTGGCCCGCGGGCGCGGCGGCTTCAATTCCGCCGTTGTCGTCCGGGCTCCCGAGGCCGCTGCCTGAGCTACACGCACCCCGATACCACCCCCTGAGCAACGCGCACCCGGGAATCACCGAAGAACCGCACGACCCCGAGGAGAAAAGACACCCATGGACCGGCTCGGACTCAGTGACCTGACCCGCATCCTGCGCGAGTGCGCGGGAGAGGAGGAGGGCGTCGACCTCGACGGCGACGTCCTCGATCTGAACTGGATGGAGCTCGGCTACGACTCCCTCGCTTTCCTGCAGACCGTCGGACACATCGAGCGGGAGTACGGGGTGCTCCTCGACGAGGAGGCGCTGGACGAGGCCGACACCCCGCGGCTGTTCCTGACGATGGTCAACGAGGCGCTCGCCGCCAGAGCCGCGGTCTGAGCGGACGGCCGGCGAACCGATGGAAGCGCCCGAGACCGACGTCCGCATGGAAGCGGCCGAGACCGACGTCCGCATGGAAGCGGCCGAGACCGACGTCTGCATCGTCGGGGCGGGGCCCGCGGGCCTCGCCCTGGCCCTCATGCTGCTGCGCTCCGGGGTCCGGGTGACGCTCGTCGAGCGTTCCACCGCGCTGCGCCGCACGTTCCACGGCGAGATCCTGCAACCCGGCGGTCAGCGTGTCCTCGACGAGCTGGGAGTGCTCGACGCGGCACGGGCCCGCGGGGCCGCGCTGCTGGGCGGCTTCCAGGTCCTGGAACGGGAGCGGGTACTCCTCGACATCGACTACTCCCGGCTGCCCGCCCCGTACGACTGCCTGCTGGCCCTGCCCCAGCCGCACCTGCTGGACGAACTGCTCACGGCCTGCCGCAGCCTGCCCGGTTTCGCTCTGCTGGAGGGCCACCGGATCGCCGCCCTGCGCGAACGCCGTCCGGGCAGCCCCTGCACCGGCATCTTCGCGAACGGTCCCGACCGTACCCGGATCGCCATCGAGGCCCGGGTCGTCGTCGGCGCCGACGGTCGCTTCTCCAAGACGCGCGCGCTGGCCGGGATCGACGCGGGACGCTCCGAGTCCTTCGCGCACGACGTGGCGTGGTTCTCGCTGCTGGCGCCCGGCCGGGAGACCGGGCGGGTACGCGTGCACCGCGCGGCCGGCAGCGCCGTACTCGTCCACGACACCCACCCCGACCGGCTGCGCGTCGGCTGGACCCTGCCGCACGGCGGCTGGCGCCGGCTCGCACGGCGCGGGATCGACGACATCCGGGCGGAACTGGCCGGTGCGCTGCCGCAGTTCAAGGACCTGCTGCACGACCAGATCAGGTCGATGAACGACCTCACCCTGCTCGACGTGTTCGCCGCACACGCCCGCGAATGGGTGCGCGACGGTCTCGTCCTCATCGGGGACGCCGCCCACACCCACGGCCCCATCGGCGCCCAGGGCATCAATCTGGCCCTCCAGGACGCGGCCGCCCTGCACCCCGTCCTGCTCGACGCACTCGCCGCCGGACAGCCGACCCGCGAGCGCCTGGCCCCCTACGCCCGGCTGCGCGGCCCGGCGGCGGCATCGGTCCACCGGATGCAGCGCATGCAGGCGAAGGCCATGTTCGGCGGCGGCAACCCCGTCGCAGGCTTCCTGCGCGCCCGTGCTGCGACCCTGGTGACCCGCACCCGGCTGGGCGCGCTGATCACCCGGAAAGTGGCCTACGGCACCGGATCTCCTTGACCCTGCGCAGCACCAGGCACCAAAAAAACGGCTCTTCACGCCCATTGGTCGGTGCATCCTCGGCCCTGGCGGGCCTCCGGTGCACCGACGGGGGTCCGCGGGTGGTCGGGCGGCCGCAGACCGGTGGGGGCGGTAGGGAACAGAGTGGCTGAGGCCGGGCGGGGCTGATCGAGACATACATGGCGGATGTTCCGTCGGCTGCGGCCGCGTCGTGGCGTGCTTTCGTCGGCTGAGGCCGGGGGATGCGAGCAGGGTTTTCACCGACGGGAGCGAGCGGGGCTCGCGCTGAAGGCGCTGTCGGGAAGCACTGGGCCCAGCCCTGCACGACTGCCTTTCACAGGCTGAGGTGCTGTGGAGCTGTCGAATCGACGGCCTGTCCTACCTGTTGGAGAGCGCGCAGAGGTCAAAGGTGTCGTGGCCTGGGAAAACGCATTTTTCATCAGGTTCTGACGATCTGGCACCCAGTTCTCAGCATCGTGCACCCAGTTCCTGGGATCAGGGCAGGCAGTTTCAAGGATCGTGGTGCCCATGTCCTGAGAACCGTGACCACTGCTGTAGGACATGAGTAGATTGACGTCACGTACATGAGTAGATGCCATAACCGGGCGGGCCACAGCTGTGGCGACGGATTGACGGCAGGTCGATCGGCGCGTCCTGGAGGCGGGGTCCATCCACTTGGTGCTCATGTACGTTAGGTTCATCTGGTCGGCCCACAGGGCCGCTGCTCATGTACATCACAGCAATGCCCATTCAGGGGAGGGCCCGTTGGGAGCGGTACGCAGACTGGTCGATGCCGACACGGGCGAGGCCATCCCCTATGCGCCCTATGCCTTCTCCGGCGAGCACATCCAGGTCGACAAGGCCAGGGTCGAAGCGATCACCGAGAGCAAGGAATTCACCCCGAGCCAGAAGTTCATGGTGCTGTGGTGGATCGGGGTCTCCCCACAGGGCATGGCACCGCTGAGAGCCACTGGTGCGGACATCGCCAAGAAGGTCGGCATGACCGCCGATGCCGTGGGAAAGATCAACCGGAAACTCCTCAAGCGGCGCATCCTGATCGAGCGCGGGCGCATCGGTAACTACAGGCTGTACCGCATCAGCCCGTACATCGCCTTTCACGGTCCCGGGATCGAGCAGCGGGAAGCGATCAGGGCGTGCAACCCGCCGGACATCCCCGGTTTCGACAACACCATCCCTTCGCTCTGGGAGGCCCAGTGAACAACGACGACAAGCAGAGGCTCCTGGACGTCCTCCACCGCACCGTCGGCATGACCGCCAACCAGCGCCTGGTCGTCATGCTCTACGCGATGCACCCCACCGACCGCGCCGGTGCCGTCATCGAGACCGGCGCCAACCTCGCCAAGCTCGTCGGCATGTCTCCGACTGTCTTCTCCCGGACCCGGCGCCAGGTCATCGAGGCCGGCTGGCTTGAGGAATCCGACCGGCTCGCACACATCAGCTACTACCGGCTCAGCGTGAAAACCACAGGCGAAGACGTCGTCGTCCCCCTGCGCCGCGCAACCTGAACGGCTCCGAGGAGCAGAGCTCATGTACCTGAGGTCAATGAGTACCGATCCCGGGGCCGGTACTCATTGACCTCAGGTACATGACCGTCGGCATGACGCCCCTGTCATTCCGCTCAGGTGCCAGGGGCGGTGGGGATACTTTTTGCCCTCGCTCAGGGCGGTGCATACTCCGCGACCAGGTCACGGACCGCTGAGGCCAGGACCTCGGGCATGCCTGCTGTCTGATCGGCGGTGACTTCCTGCGGATCGCCGACGGGTGTCGGCAACGCTCTCGGGGTCGCGGACCCCTGCCATCCACCAGCCGGTGCGTCGTATCTGCTTCGGCGTGCCCGCCTCGTACAGGAAGCGGCCCACTGCGGACAGGTCGTCAGCCACGGCCTTCTCCACTCACGCCTCGGCGAGGCGGATCGCGTACCGGATGCCCTCCGACTCCGGGCGCGCCCGCGCCGACAGCTCCCGGCTGTCCGACATCACGGGCAGGGACGCGCGCAGCCTGTTCCCGATCGGGGCCGTACGAGATTCAGGGCGCGACCGGCCCCGATATCACGCTCCACCTGCACAAGGAGCTGTGCCCGCTGCCTGCCTCGGCGCGGGCGACGCCGCACCGCGCGAGCGGCGGTCCCGATCCTCGTCCGGGCGGTGCATGTCGCCCGGACATGGGCCGGGACCGGCGCCCGGCCGCCCGGTCACGCCAGGTCGTCGCGGGTCACGAGCCGGTGGACGACCCGCCAGTCGCCGCGCGAGCGCGCGAGGGTGTCCTCCATGACGCACACCCGGTGCACCCGGGCCTCCCCGCCCTTCGGGGTCAGGTACACCAGCGCGTACGCACGGGTGCGCAGCGTCCCGTTGGGCTGCGGCTGGACATCGACCATGCCCAGCCAGTGGCGCAGCTGCTCGCCGCTGCGCGCCTGCGTCTCCTTGTTGCGCCGCACGTTCGCGGCGAGTTCCTCCCGGCCGCGTACCGGCTGCGGCAGCGTCGGTACGTCGAACACGGCGTCCGGGGTGAACGTGCCCGCCCACTCCTGCGCCGCGAAGGAGTCGAACAGCTGCATCTGGTGCGCGTAGAACTGCTGGACCTCCGCATACAGCAGGCCGAACCGGCCGGGCTGCTGATACAGCGGGCTCACATGGTGCTGCTCGGCGGCGAGCACGGTCATGGGCTGACTCCGTTCCGTCGGTTCCGGACAGCTTCTGCCGCGAAGATCGAGCGGCCTTCGAAGATTCCTCAAGCGCCCCCGCCAAGGCTTTCGAAGCGTTCACCCGCTTCGGGAGCCAGGAGGACAGCACCATGCCGACGTTCGTGTACCCGAGAATCCGGCTGGACGGCCTGCTTCGGCAGGCCGCGGTACGCGACCCGGCGGGCTGCGCCCTGCGCACGGCCGCCGGTCCGGTCACCTTCGCGGAGCTCGACGACCGGGCCGACCGCATCGCCGCCCACCTCGAAGGCACCCTCGGCCGCCGCGGCGCGCGTGTCGGCGTGGCCAACACCCTCGACGAGGTCTTTCCCGCCGCGTACTACGGGACGGCGCGCAGCGGGAACACGGTCGTGCTGGTCAATCCGCTGCTCAGGGCGGAGGGCCTGGAACACGTCCTGGCCTCGGCGGCCGTCGAGGTGGCGTTCGTGCCCACGGCCACCGCCGAACTGCTGGTGAAACTGGCCGACCGGCTGCCCGCCCTCCGTGCCGTCGTCGTCACCGACGCGTCCGAGGGGATCGTTCCTTCCGACGCGGTGCCGCTCGGGGCCGCGCTGGACTCCGTACCCGGCCGACGGTCGCTGCCCGCCCTCGCCACCGATCTCGACGCGGACGTCTGCGTCCAGTTCACCACCGGAACCACCGGCCGGCCCAAGGGCGTCCGGCTCAGCCACCGCAATCTCGTCGCCAACGCCGCCCAGACCGCCGCCGCCCACCACCTCGGCAGCGACTCCGTCACCCTCAACCATCTGCCGCTCTACCACGTCATGCACCTCAACTCGGCGATGTACGCGGGCGCCGAGCAGGTGCTGTGCACCGACCCCGACCCGTTGGTCTCGCTGCGGTACGCGGCGGAGGCCGGGGCCACCCACTACTACGGGCTGCCGGCGCGCCTGCACCGCCTCGCCCGGGACGAAAGGCTTCTCGCGGACCGGGGCCGGGCGCCCGGCGGGCCCCGGCTGACGGTCGTACTGTCCGGCGGCACCGCGCTCGCGCCCACGGCCGCCCGGGTGCTGAGCGACCGCATCGGCGTACCTGTCGTCCAGGGGTACGGGATGGCCGAACTCTCCCCGCTGTCCCACTGCCAGAGTCCGTACGGGCCGGGTGCGGTCGGTGGGGTCGGTGCGGTGGTGCCTGGGACCGAGTGCCGGATCGTGCACCTCGACACCCGCCAGGTGCTGGGCGCCCACGCCACCGGAGAGGTGCAGATCCGTGGGCCGCAGGTGACGGCCGGGTATCTGGACGGTTCGGGGCCGGCGCCCGTGGACGCCGACGGATGGTTCTCCACCGGGGACGTCGGCCACCTGAACGACGACGGGCAGCTGTTCCTCGTCGACCGGCTCGGCGACGTCTTCAAACACGACAACGAACTCGTCTCGCCCAGCGCCGTCGAGGCGGTCCTCGGAGAGGACCCCCGGGTCACCGACTGCATCGCCGCGGGCTGGCCCGACGACGTCCACGGAGCGGTGGTCTGGACGGGCATCGTGCTGCGCGACCCGGCCGCCCCCGGACTGCCCGCGGTGGTGGACTCCATCGTCGAGCGGGCCAACGCACGCCTCGCCCCGCACGAACGGATTCACCGTGCCGAAGTGCTGGACGCGGTCCCGCGCACCCCCGTCGGAAAACCGGAACGGCGCGTGTTGCGCCGGCAGTTGAGTACCCGTGCAGCCGAGGAGGCCGCCGCATGAACCACAAGGAGCGTGTACTCGTCGTGGGCGCCGGCCCGGTGGGGCTGACCGCCGCCCACGAACTGGCCCGCCGCGGCCTGCGGGTACGGCTGGTCGACGCGGCCGCCGGGCCCGCGACCACCAGCCGGGCGGTCGCGGTCCACCCCCGCACCCTGGAGACGTTCGACCAGATGGGAGTGGTCGAACCGGTACTGGAACGCGGGCGCCGCAACCGGGCGTTCACGATGTACGCCGGGGGACACCGCCTGGTCCGGCTGAACGCCGACTACCGGACGATGCCGACCCGCTACCCGTACACCGTCATCATCGAGCAGACCCGCACCGAGGAAGTGCTGCGCGCGGCGGTGGCCCGGCTCGGTGTCACCGTCGAATGGGGCGTCCGGCTCACCGGCATCACCCAGGACCGGCACGGCGTCCGGGCAGGGCTGGAGCACGCCGACGGCAGCACCGAGGAGTACGACGTCCCCTGGCTGGTCGGCTGCGACGGCGGGCACAGCACCGTACGCAAGGAGCTGCGGCTGCCGCTGATCGGCGAGTCCAGCGAGACCTGGGAACTCGCCGACGCGACGGTCACCACCGAACTCCCGCAGGACAGCATCTACTGGGTGCACACCGGCGGGCAGGCCCTGATGATGGTCCCCTACCAGGACGAGGGACGCTGGCGGCTGCTCGACACCGCGCCCCGCCCAGGTGCCGACCCCGCACGGGCCGCCGCCCGCTTCGGTGCCAAACTCGGCGCCGGACTCGGCCACCGGGTGACCGTCGGCGCTCCCGACTGGTCCTCCGTCTTCACCTTCCAGCAGCGCATGGTGCCGCGCATGCACGACGGCCGCTGCTTCGTCGCCGGGGACGCCGCCCACGTACACAGCCCCGCCTCCGGGCAGGGCATGAACACCGGCATCCAGGAGGCCTACAACCTGGCCTGGAAACTCGCCATGGTCGCCCGGGGCCAGGCCGGCCGCGAGCTGCTCACCACCTACGACGAGGAACGCGTGCCCATCGGCCGGGCGCTGCTCGGCTCCACCCGCACGGCCACCTCCCTGGTCCAGTTCAAGAACGCCCTGGCCGGCGTCATGCTGCCGGTCGTCTTCGGCGTCGTGCGCCGGGTGGCGCCGCTGCGCCGGGCCATTCAGCGCAAGGTGCTCGGCGGGCTGTCCGGGCTGCGGATCGGCTATCCGGGGAGTTCGCTCACCACCCCGGGCTCCGGCCGGGGAATCCCCCCGGGCAGCCGGGCCGCGGCGGCCGTCGCCGCACGGCAGCCCGGTGACCCCGCGGCGGAGGAGCTGCGGGCCGAACTGCGCGACACCCGGTGGACCCTGCTGTACGCGGCGGGCGGCGGACCGGACGCGGATCTGGTCGCGGCGGACACGGCCCACGCCCACGCGCCCTGGCTGTCCGTACGGACGATGCGTGCGGTCGGCGACGCCACCGGTCCCGATCCGCTGGACGACCCGCGCGGACGGCTGCGCGCGGCGATGGGCCTGGGCGCGGGCGGCTGGCTGCTGATCCGCCCCGACGGCTACGTCGCGAGCTGCGGCGCCCGGCTGACCCGGCACGAACTGGAGCGGGCCCTGTCCCCGCTCGGCCCGGTCCGTGCCCGGCGCGGTCTCCAGCACTCGTCCGGTGTTCCTCAAGCGGTTCCGGACACGGTCGAGGCTCCGACCCCAGAACTGGAGGCACCCTGATGACGGCATCGACGGCGGCACCCGAGAGCCCGGTGGCGCTGGTCACCGGAGCCACGAGCGGCATCGGCCTGGCGGTGGCCAGGGACCTCGCCACCCGCGGACACCGGGTGTTCCTGTGCGCCCGTACCGCCGAGGCGGTCGAGGAGACCGTCGGCAAGCTGCGGGCCGAGGGGCTGGAGGTCTCCGGCACGGCTGCCGACGTGCGTTCCAAGGAGCAGGTGCGGTCCCTGGTCGCGGCGGCCGTCGCGACGTACGGGCCGATCACGGTCCTGGTCAACAACGCCGGGCGCAGCGGTGGTGGTCCGACCGCCGACATCAGCGACGAGCTCTGGTACGACGTCATCGACACCAACCTCAACAGCGTCTTCCTGCTCACCCGCGAGGTGCTCAAGCACGGCGGACTGACCGGGGCAGCGGCGGCGGGCGGCCACGGACGGATCATCAGCATCGCCTCCACGGCGGGCAAGCAGGGCGTGCTGCTGGGCGCCCCGTACTCGGCCTCCAAGCACGCCGTCGTCGGCTTCACCAAGGCGCTGGGCAAGGAACTCGCCCCGGCCGGGATCACCGTCAACGCGGTCTGCCCCGGATACGTCGAGACGCCGATGGCCGAGCGGGTGCGGGCCGGTTACGCGGCCGCCTGGGACACCACCGACGAGGAGGTGCGGGAGCGGTTCGAGGCGAAGATCCCCCTCGGGCGCTACTCGACACCGGAGGAGGTGGCGGGGCTGGTCGGCTATCTGACGACGGACCTCGCCGCTTCGATCACGGCGCAGGCGCTCAACGTCTGCGGCGGGCTGGGCAACTTCTGATGACGACCGGGAGGCCGATGATGACGACCGGGAGGCCGGCGATGGCGGACGGACGGACCACGCACGGCGGGCGGACCCACCGCACGGTCCACGAGACCGAGGTGGCGGCACCCGCGGGGGTGGTCTACGGGCTGATCGCGGACGCGTCCCAGTGGCCGCTGTACTTCCCGCCGAACGTGCACGTGGACCGGCTGGAGTTCGACGGCACCAACGAGCGGCTGCGCATGTGGGCGACGGCGAACGGCCGGGTGAAGTCCTGGACCTCCCGCCGGGTGCTGGACGCGGTGGCCCGGCGGATCGAGTTCCGCCAGGAGATCCCGGCGGCCCCGCTGTCGGCGATGACCGGCACCTGGATCGTCGAGCCGCTCGGGACCGAGACCTCACGGCTGACCCTGCTCCACGACTTCTCGGTGGCCGGTGACCGTCCCGAGGACGTCGCCTGGGTCGAGCGGGCCACCGACACCAACAGCCGGGCCGAACTCGCCGGGATCGCGGCCCTCGCCCGGCAGTGGGCGCGGCTTGACTCGCTGGTGCTGTCCTTCGAGGACTCGGTGACGGTCGACGCCCCGCCGGAGGCCGTGTACGCGTTCCTGGAGCAGGCCGGGCGGTGGCCCGACCGGCTGCCGCACGTCTCGCGCCTCGACCTCACCGAGGAGCCGGCCGGAGTCCAGGTCATGTCGATGGAGACGCTCACCGCCGACGGTGCCGCCCACACCACCGAGTCGGTGCGGGTCTGCTTCCCCGACGCCGCCCGCATCGTCTACAAGCAGACCGTCACCCCCGCCCTCATGTCGGCCCACACCGGAGCCTGGACGGTGGCCCCCGGCCCCGCCGGGACCACCGTCGCCACCTCCAGGCACAGCGTCGTCCTCCGGGAGGAGGCCGTGGAGCGCGTGCTGGGCGCGGGCGCGGACCTCGCGCGGGCGCGGCGGTACGTACGCGAGGCGCTCGGCCGCAACAGTACGGCGACCCTGACCCACGCCAAGCGGTACGCGGAGTCTCCAGTGGCCCTCTAGCAACTGCGGACAGCATCTGTACAGGACCTAGAGAGGGAATGGACGATGGCCGTCGAGCGAGTGCACCGCGCGCAGTACGCGGTCGATGTGACAGCGCCTGCCGGTGTTGTCTACGGGCTGATCGCGGACACGACGCAGTGGCCGTTGTTCGTCCCGGCAAGCATCCATGTGGAACGCCTGGACTTCGACGGCTCCCAGGACCGCTTCCACATGTGGGTGCTCGCCAATGGCTCGGTACGGTCCTGGCTCTCGCACCGCACCCTGGACGCGACCCGGCGCCGCATCGAGTTCCGGCAGGAGACGCCCGCGGAGCCGGTCAGCTCGATGGGCGGCTGCTGGACCGTCGAACCGCTCGGCCCCGGCCGCTGCCGGCTGCGCCTGGAGCACGACTTCACCGTCGCCGGGAACCGTCCCGAGGACGTCGCCTGGGTCCGGCGGGCCACCGACACCAACAGCCGTGCCGAACTGGAGCGGCTGCGGGAGACCGCGGAGCGCTGGAACCGCCTGGACGACCTCCTGCTGACCTTCGAGGACTCCGTACGCATCAACGGCCCGGCCGAGCTGGTCTACGACTTCCTCTACCGGATCGCCGACTGGCCGCACCTCATGCCGCACGTGGCCCGGGCCGACGTGGCCGAGCCGCAGCCCGGCGTCCAGCTCACCGGCGTGGACATCCTCGCCGCCGACGGGGCGACCCACACCATGGAGGCGGTGCGGGTCTGCTTCCCGCACTCGGGCCGGATCCTGTGGAAGCACACGATTCCCTCCCCGCTCGCGGACGCCCACACCGGCGAGTGGTCGGTGATACCCGACGAGCGGGGCGTCCAGGTGATCGCCCGGCACAGTGTGCTGCTGCGCGAGGAGGGCATCGAGGACGTCCTCGGGGCAGGCGCGGACCTTGAGCGGGCGCGGGCCCATGTCCGTGAGGCGGCGCGCCGGTTCAGCCTCGCCACCCTGGAATTCGCCGGGCAGCACGCCGAGACGGCCGTCCGGACCCTCTGAGCACCGCGCCGGGCCCGAGCACTGCGCCGGCCCGAGCACCCCCGGCCCGAGCACCCCCCGGGCCCGAGCACTGCGCCGGCCCGAGCACTGCGTCGGCCAGAGCACCGCGTCAGCGCCGTGTCAGCGATACGTGGCCGGTGGGTGCAGACTCGGGGCCGTCCCTTCGTGTCCTGTGGAGCCGGGTCCGACGCGCCGGGGCGCGGGCACCGTCGGAGACAGGGGGGACCGGATGACCGGCAGCATGACCGTCGTCATCTCCTCCGGCATGCCTCCCGCGCTCGAACTGCGCGGCCCGCTCGACCCGGCGGCACTGGCGCGAGCGCTCGCCGCGCTGCCCGGGTGCACCCCCACCCTGCGCCGGCACACCGCGACCCACCACACCCTGTATCTCTCCCCGCGCCACCTGCCCGCAGGCGCTCTCGGCGACCTGCTCACCGCGTTCACCGGCCCGGTCGCGCTCACCGGCCCGCTCGCGGTCGCCGCCGACGGGACGCCCGCGACCGCGCCCGCCCTCGCGCCACTGCCGGAGCGGGAGGCGATCCCGATGCCGTGGCAGTCCGGCCGACCCGTCGCCCTCTTCCCGGCGTCACCCCGGCAGCGGGAGATCCTGCTCGACCTGATGACCGCCGCCCCCGGCACCGCCCCGCACATCGAGCAGCAGCACTGGCGCTGGTACGGCCCGCTCGATACCCGGCGCTACCGGGCCGCCTGGGCGTCGGTCGCCGACCGCGAGGCGGTGCTGCGCGCGTCCTTCGCACAGGCGGACGCACCCGGCGGCCCCAGGGTCGCGGTGCACCCGAGCGCCGCCCCGCAGGTGGTCCGGCACCGCCACGGCTCCGCCGACCGGCACGCGCTGCTCGGCAGTGAGCGGCTGACCGCCTTCGACCCGCTCCGGCCCGGACCGCTCCGGGTCCTGCTCGTCGACGAACAGCCGGGCACGATGGGACCGATACGGGTCGTCGTCACGTACCACCACGCCTTCCTCGACGGGCCCAGCGTGCGCATGCTGCTGCGCGCCGTGCACCGCGCCTACCTCGCCGACGGCCCGCCCGCCGGTGGGCAGCGCCGCCCCGATCTGCGCGACCACCTCGACTGGATGGGCTGTCAGGACACCGCCCCGGCCCGCGAGTTCTGGTCCCGGGCCGCCCCGCCTGCCGACGCCGCCACCCTGCCCGCCCGGCCGTCCGGCACCCCGTCCCGGCCGGGCCACGGACGTACCGGTCAGCGGCTGACACCCCACGAGGCGGTCCGGCTGCGCGACTGGGCCGGTCACAGCGGCGTCACCGAGTGCACCGCGCTGCACGCGGCCTGGGCGCTGCTGCTGCACCGCGCGTCCGGCCACACCGGCCCCGCCCCCGTCGCCTTCGGCATGACCGTCTCCGGCCGGGGCATCCCGCTCGACGGCGCCGCCATGCTGCCCGGACCGCTGCGCAACCCATTGCCCCTGAGCACCGAGGTGGACCCGGCCGCGCCGCTGGCACGGCTGCTGGCCGAACTCGGCGACCGGGCCATGGACATGGCCGCGTACGAGTGGGTCTCCGAGGGGCAGGTACACGCCTGGAGCGGCCGTCCCGCCGAGGACCGGCTCACCGGGACGGTGATCGCCTTCGAGCCGCCCGCCGCCACCGGGTCACCGGCCACCGCGGACCAGCTGCGCAACGAGTTCGACGCCCAGGACATCCGGCTGACGCCGCCCGAGACGGTGGCGGCGGACACCGGGGTGCCGCTCTCCCTGACCGCCCACCACGACGCCGACGGCGGCCTGGTGCTGACGGCGGTCAACGACCGCACCCGGATCGCCGACACCGACGCGGCCACCGCCCTCGCCCGAACCGCCCTGCTGCTACGGGAGTTCCCCCGGTTCACCGCGGACGGCACACCGGCCGCCGAGGCCCTGACCCTGCTCGGCCCCGCCGCACCGGCCCCGACGCACCGCCCCGAACCGGCGCCCGCCGTGCTGCGGTCGGCCACCCGGCCCGGCGCGGGCACCGTGCTGCTCGTACCGCCGCCGCACGCCCCGGCGGGCTGCTACGACGAGCTGGCCCGGATCTACCCCGGTCCGCAGACCCTGCTCACCGTGGACGGGGCGGCGGACGCGGCGGACTGCCTGGCCGCGCTGCGCCCGGCCCTCGTGGCGGCCGAACCCGTGACGTTCGGCTGCTACTCGGGCGGCGGCGCCCTCGCCTACGAGGTCGCCCAGCGGATCGCCGGGCACGGCTGGCTGCCGCCGCCGGTCGCCATCGCGGGCACCCCCGAAGCCGGCGCGGCCGCCCTCTCCCGGACCCTCGCCGCGGTGGCCGGCCCCCGCTGAGCGGCGGACCCGGCCCTCAGGCGCGGACCGGGGCGCCCTCGGCGAGCTCCAGATCGAGCGGGAGGTCGCCCCGGGAGGTGATCCTGAGCTTGCGGTAGACCCGCGTCAGGTGCTGCTCGACCGTGCTCACCGTCAGGAAGAGCCGGGCCGAGATCTCCCGGTTGGTCAGGCCCTGCGCGGCCAGGGTGGCCACCCGCTGCTCGGAACCGCTCAGCTTGGCCGCCGAGGTGTCGGGCCTGTCCTTGTCCGCCTTGCCGGCCCGGCCCGCACGGGTCTCCGCCCTGGCCCGGGTGGTGCCCGGCGCCGTCACCAGCGGCGCGTCGGGAAGGATCTCCTGGCACAGCGGCGCCGCTCCGGTGTCCTTCGCGAGCTGCCACGCGGAACGGAGCATCACCCCGCCCTTCGACGAGGAGCCGTCATTCTGGAGCACCCGGCCCAGATCCGCCATCGCGCGGGCCGTCTCCACCCGGTCGCCGGAGCGGTGCAGCTCGTCGATCGCCTGGGCGAGAACGGCGGGCCGCCGCTGGGCATCCCCGGCCAGCGCCCGCATGCGCAGCGCGAGACCGCGTACGTGGGGGCGCCGCGCGTCGGGCATCGCGAGCTGACGCAGCGCGAACTGCTCCGCCCGGTGGTCCTCCCCGAGGTGGAGCAGCGCCCGCGCCGCATCCGTACGCCAGGGCAGGAACGCCGGCCGGTCCACCCCCCAGCTCTCCATCAGCCGGCCGACCTCCAGGAAGTCGGCCAGTGCCGCGTGCGGCTGATGGAGAGCCAGGTGATGCAGTCCACGGGCACGCAGATACGCCAGTCCGTGCAGGCTCATCAGCTGTCGTCGGGGCAGCTGCCGACCGGTCAGGCGGGATGCCTCGGTGTACTGGCCCATCGCGGTGCACGCGCGTACGACCACGGCCGTCGGTGCGCAGGCGAAGGTTCCGTGACCCTGCGCGGGGAGCGCCGCGAGGGCCGCCGTCGCACGGGTGTGGGCGCCGCGCAGGTCGCCGAGGCGCAGCAGGGCCTCGGCGTGCAGCGTCCCGAACACGGCGCTCCAGCCCGGGGCCCGGCAGCGGTCCGCCTCGTCGAGCAGGCTGCGGCTCCACCGCACCGCCAGGTCCGGCTGTTCGGAGCAGAGCAGCGACGTCACGGCCTGGGCGAGCGGTGCGAGGGTGGCGTCCGTCAGCCGGGCCGACCGCAGCAGCCGCTCGGCGGCGCCGGGGGCGGTGTCGACCATCGCGTCCAGGGGCGAGGCCCCGGCCTTCTCGGTACCGGTGCCGAGGATCAGCTCCGACGCGTCGAAGACCCGCCCCTGGGCCAGCAGCAGTCCGGCCAGCGGCTGTTCGTGCTCGGCGGCCGGGCAGCCGGAGCGCGCCGTCTCCAGCAGGGCGTCCACGCGACGTTCGGCCGCGGCCGGGTCGAAGCGGGCCGTGATCTGGGCCAGCCGGATGCGCAGCGCGGCCCGCAGCTGGTCGTCGGCGCCGGATTCGAGGGCGAGTTCGAGCAGTCGCACCGCCGCACGGGCCTCGCCCCGCGCGAGGGATTCCTCCGCCGCCTCGCGCAGCACATCGACGTCCCACGGTCCGCCCGCCGTCCCCGCGCCGTCGGAGGCCGCGGTGAGCAGCAGCTCCGCGACCGCCGGGGCCGGGACACCGTCTTCGTGCAGCACCTGGGCGGCCCGCCGGAGCAGCCTGCCCCGGGTGGCCGGACCGGCGTCCTCCAGCACCGCGTCCCGCACGGCCGGGTGCCGGAACCGTACGCCGTCGAGGAGGCCGGCCGCCCGCAGCGCGGCAAGGCCCCGGTTCGCGGCGGCGCCGGTCAGCTCCGCGGCCCCGGCGGCGCGGGCGGGGGAGGCGTGGTCGCCGAGCAGCGCGACGGTACGGGCCACGGCGGTGGCGGTCGGCCCGGCCCGGTGCACGCAGGCGACGACCGCCTGCGCGAACGGGCCGCCGGGGGCCGGGAGCGCCGCCCCGTCGTGCATGTCCTCACCGTGCGGGTTCCCGGCCGGGTCCGCGTGCTCGGCGGTCAGGGCGCGCAGCAGCAGGGGGTTGCCACCGCTGACGTGGTGCGCCTCGTCCGGGGTGAGGCCCTCGCACCCGTCCAGTTCCAGGAAGCGGGCCGTCTCCGCCGGGGACAGTGGACCGAGCCGGACCCGACGGAAGTGGGGCTGGCGCATCAACTCGGTGGTGAACAAGGGGTCCTGCGACGGCAGGTGCGGCGAACCGGTGAGCACGACGAGGACCCGCGATCCGCGGGCGTGACGTACGAGGTACTGGAGGTGGCGCAGCGATTCGGCGTCCGTGTGCTGCACATCGTCGACGCAGAGCAGCACCGGCCGGTCGAGGCTCAGTTCGCACACCCGGTCGCAGAACTCTCTCAGGTCCTCGACGCGCGAGGGCACCCCGCCGGGCAGCCGGAACCCCGGTGCCCGGTGCACGAGTTGCCGCAGAACGCCCTGCGGGAGCTGCCGCTCGGCCGCCGTGGCGACGGCGGACAGGACCAGGGCGCCGGCCGCGGCCGCCCGCTCGGCGACGGCGTCGGCCAGGGCGCTCCGGCCGCAACCGGCGGCGCCTTCGATCAGGACGGCGTGGGAGCCCCCCGCCGTGCAGTCCGCGAGCGCCTCGTCCAAGGCGTCGATCACCGATGTCCTGCCGACCAACCGCATACTCGCCCCTGTTGATGAAGGTCTACCCCTAACCGGGACAGGTTGAAGTCTGCGCCTACAAGGGTGGTCGAGCCACCGCTGAGGGCGGGTAGGGGTCGGGTCAGGGGCGGGGCTCGGCGCACATGAGACCCGCGTCGCGCATTTCCTCGACCCATATGTCGAGATCGGCACGTGCATTCTCGGGAGCGGTATTCCACAATTCGGCGAGCAGACGTGCGGCGGCGCCCGCATCGCCCTCGTGCTGGCGGAGCGCGATCCACATCGCGGTGCCCACCGGGCCGCACCGGTAGCGCATTGTTCCCACCGCTGATTCCGCCAGGAGTTCCAGGCGACCGTCGGCGTCGACCGAGGCGACACTCACCCCGGGCATCGGTCGAACAAGCACGGACACCTCCAGTGCCGGGGTCACCCGGAGACACTTTCCTGAGCGTCGGTTCCCTGCAACCGATCGAGGAAGCCTCAAGTTATTTCGGAATGCCCGTCAGATCCATGACGACGGCCGCACTCTGGGGTTCGCGGTACCCGCACCCCCTATGCCGACGTGCACCGGTGTGCTCGGGATAGGGGGGCGTGGGGGCGTGTCCGGCGCTCGTACCGCAGCGCATCCGGCGTACGTGACACGCCCCGGACCCGCCCGTCGAGGGCGGTCGCCGGCCCGAGGCGCGAATTCCCGCCGGGATGGCGGCCGGATTTGTCCATCCGTACGGAATGGGTGGTACGGAAATCCGGCTCATTTAACCGGACCGAATACCTCCGGTGCCATGGGTCCGGGAAAACCAGGAGCCCTGCCGGTTTTCCGTCCGGCCGGATTCCCGGGGTGCCCGGCGGCGTAATACGAGGGCGCCGGTCCCCGCCCCGGAACACCCGGAGGAACCGCCACGACCTGCCCCGGAACCCCGCCGGAGGCTGCCTCCGCCCTCCGCCGGATCACCGCGCCTCCTCAAGCGGAAGTCGAGTGCTCTTCCGGGGGTCCTTGAGCCGCCTCGCCGAGCGTGGCACCCGTACCCCCCGAGCCGCGACCCGCACGGCACCGCGGCCCCTGTCCCGTCCCGTACCCGTAAACGGCACCGCTGCCGTGGCCGACCCGAGGAGCCTCACATGGTGACCTTCGTCAACAAGCTGACCGTCCACGGCGACATCGACGAGTTCCTGGCCGTCAAGGAACGGCTGACCGCCTACATGAGCAGCCAGCCCGGCTACCTCGGCCACGAGGGCCTGCGCAGCCTCGGCGACGATCGGGTCTTCCTCGAACTCGCCGTCTGGGAGAACCCCGCCGCCCACCAGCGGGCCGTGCGCAGCGAGGAGTTCCAGGCCCTGGTCAAGGACCTCGGCCCGCTGGCCACCCCCGAGCCCGGCCTGTACGAGACGGTGGAGGCGGCGCCCCGTGACCGATGACACCCCGGCGCTGGTCGCCCGCCGGTGCCGGCCGGCGACCGGCCCCGAGGCGACCGTGCTCTTCACCGGTGGCACCGGAATCCGGCCCGGCCTCGGCCGCGAGCTGTACGGCGCCTTCCCCGTCTTCCGCGCCGCGTACGACACCGTGCGCGGCGCCCTCGACCACTGGCTGCGACTGCCCCTGGCCGCCGTGGTGTTCGCCCCCGAGGGCGGAGTCGACGCTGCCCTGATCCGCCGGTCCGAATTCGGGCAGCCGGCCCTGTTCGCGTACCACGTGGCGGTCTTCCGGCTCTGGCAGTCCTGGGGGCTCCGGGCCGGTGCGGTGTCCGGCCACGGTGCCGGGGAGATCGCCGCGGCCCATGTGGCGGACGCGCTGAGCCTGACCGACGCGGCCCGACTCGTGGCCGCGCGCGGCAGACTCGCCCCCGTGCACCCGGCCGTGCTCGCCGGGGACTTCGCCGCCACGCTCGACTCCGAGGCGGCCTTCGCACGGGCCGCCGCCGACAGCGCCGTCGCACCGCCCAGGATCCCCCTGGTGTGCGCCACGACCGGCCGGAGCATGGGGCCCGGACCGGGCCGGCAGCCGCTGTCGCCCGGGTATCTCCTGCGTGAGGCCCGCCGGATCTCCCACACCGCCGACGCGGTACGGACCCTGGTACGGGCGGGATTCCCCGGCCCGTACCCTTGCGGACCCGACCCCGCCGACACCCGTCCGGGCAGCGAACTGCGCGCCGCGCTCGGCGTCGCCGGCCGGATCCACGCACTCGGCCGGGAGCCGGGCTGACCGGAAGCCATACCTCCGGCCAGCTCTCCGACCAGCGGTTCCCGCCCCGTCACCGGCCCTGCTGTACGGGGCCTCAAGCGGATGTCGAGCGCCTCTGGCGACCCTGATACTCCCCGCGCAACCTCCGCGCACCCCCGCGCAACCTCCGCACCCCCCGCGCAACCCCCATGCACTCCCGCACGCAACTCCCATGCCAAGGAGCGGACCGGCCCCGCGGCCACCCGGTGTGCCGGTGAAGTGCCGCCCGGCCGCTTCGCCCACCGCCTCCGAAAGGTGCCGGAGAACCCGGCCGGGCCCGCCAGGAAGTTCAGCCCCTCCTCGGCCGAAAGTCCAGTGACGAAGGAGCTGATCCACGCCACCATGGCCACCACCCGGATCCACGCGGAACGGATCGCCGGGCGTGCCGCCGAGGAGACCGACGCCCTGCGCCGGGCCGCCCGGCTCGAAGCTCTCCTCGGCGACCCCTACGACCCCGCCAACCCCCACGGCCTCGGCGCACTCTTCGCCGCCGACGAGCGCCACGAACCGCCCGCCGCCACCGAACGGCTCCTCGTCGAGGCCGGGTTGGGCGCCGAGTTCGTACCCGCCGAGTTCGGCGGCCGGCTCACCCGCGCCGATCTGCTCGTCAAGGTGCTGCGCCCGGTCTTCCGCCGCGACCTCGCGCTCGGCTTCGGAGCCGGCATCACCTCGCTGTTCGCCACCTCCGCGGTGTGGGCGGCCGGCACCCCCGACCAGCGGCGCGCGACGGCCGGCCTGCTGCTCGCGGGCGGTCGCGCCTCGATCGTCCACCACGAGCTGGCCCACTCCAACGCGATCCTGCGCGACGAGTTCACCGCCCGGCCGCGCCCCGGCGGCGGCTTCACACTGGCCGGCCGCAAGGACGTCATCATCAACGCGGCCGTCTCCGGGGCCTACGTCGTCTACGCCCGGACCGACCCGGCCCGCACCCCCCTCAGCCACTCCGTGCTGCTCCTGGACCCCGACCGGATCGGCGCCGGGATCAGCGCACTGCCCCGGGTCCGCACGTCCGGCATGCGCGGAAACCTGTTCTCCGGGCTGTCGTTCACCGACTGCGACATCCCCGCCGACGCCCTCGTCGGCCGGCCGGGCGAAGGCGTGGCCCTGGCGCTGCGCACCTACCAGGTCAACCGCTGCGTCATCGCCGGAACGGCCGTCGCCGCCGCCGGTACCGTCCTGCACTCCGCCGTCCGCGCCGCCACCGCCGGCCGCAGCCGCCCCATCGCCCGCCGCAGGCACAAACCCCTCGCCGGGGTCTTCGCCGACCTGCTCGCCTGCGACAGCATGGCCACCGTCGCGCTGCGCGCCCTGAGTCTGCTGCCCGACCGCACCCACATCCTCGCCGCGGCCGTCAAATACGTCGTGCCCGATTTGCTGCGGGAGAGCCTGGAGGAGCTGGCGAGCGTCCTCGGCTCCCACGGCTACGAACACGGCACCCCCGAGTACGGCGCGCTCGACAAGCTCTCCCGCGACCTGCCCGTGGCCGGACTCGGCCACGCCGGAACCGCCGCCTGCCAGGCAGTGATCGTGCCCCAGCTGCGCAACCTCGCCGAACACGCCTGGTTCCGTGACGAGGAACCACCGTCCGAGCTGTACCGCTCCGGCACCGCGCTGCCCCTGCTCGACTACCGGCTCCTCGGCATCGCCGGGGGCGGCGACTTCCTCGCCGCCTCCCTCGTCGGCGCCGCCGCCCGCCTGGCCGACGTAAGGAGCGTCGGCGGCCAGCTCGCCGTACTCGCCGATCTCGCCGAGGCGTTCACCGACGAACTGCGCTCCCTTCGCGAGCGGTGCCGGGCCATCCCGCCGGGCGCCGCCGCCCTCGCCGACCCCACCTGGTGCGTGCTCAGCGACCGGTACTCCCTCGTCCTCGCGGCCGCCGCGATCCTGGCGATCTGGGAGGGCCAGGACGGCAGCCGGCCCTTTCTGGCCGCACCGGCCTGGGCGGTGCTCGCCCTCACCCGGATCGGCGGGCGCCTCGGCATCCCGATGCCGGAGCTGCCCGACGACTGCCGCACCCAGGTCCTCGACGAACTCGTACGCCGCTACCGCACGGGCCTCAGCTACGACCTCGACTCCACCGAACTGGCCCTGTGACCGGCCCGAGGAGGCCGCCGATGGACACGGAAGCCGCACGACGCATCACCGCACCCGTGCACGCCACCGGCCCCGCGGGGCCCTGGCACGAGGTACGGGAGGGACTGGCCCGGCGCGGCAACGCGTCCGTGTTCACCACCTGGGGCGAATGGCTGCCCGCCGCCCTCGCCGACCCGGTGCTCCGCCCGCTGCTGGGTCGGGACTGGCTGCGCTACCGGCAGACCGCCGACCCTGTGCTGCGGTACCGTTTCGTGGCGTCCCGGCTGGCCGTCAAGTACACGGCCGCCGCCGCGCTCGGCACCTCGCCCGCCCAGCTCGACCTGGCGTACAAGGTCGGCGGCCGGCCCTACCTGCGGGGCTTCGACCAGATCGACCTGAGCCTCACCCACACCGACGACCTCATCGCCGTGGGCATCAGCCGCACCGGGCGCATCGGGATCGACACCGAACCCGTGGACCGCAGGCTGTCGTTCGAACTGCTCCGGGACCAGGTCTGCACCCCGGCGGAACGGGACACGCTCGCCGCGCTCCCGGAGGCGGAACAGACCGCGGGGATGCTGCGGCTCTGGACCCTGAAGGAGGCCTATACCAAGGCCCTGGGCCAGGGCCTGCGGCTCGACTTCTCCTCGTTCGGCTTCGCCACCGGATCCTCGGGCGACACCGGACTCCTCGCCCCCGACGGCACCCCCGCCGCCCACGGCGAGTGGGAGTTCGGCACCTACCCGGTGCTCGGCCGCTACCTGGTCAGCATCGCCTGCCACGACACCGGCCTGGACACCTCCCGGGACACCGCCGCCGCCACCATGCTCGACGAGGGGTTCATGGCGATGGTCTCCGGACTGATCGACCCGGGAAACCCGGGGGGATCGGAGAACCCGGAGAACCCGGACAGTCCTGTACCGGAGCCGTAGGCGTTCCCGTGCGGAATTCGAGTCCGGCTGTAGCGCCTGCGCCGATGCTGGACGACGCGACACCGGCCGGAATCCGGTGCCTCTGTGTCGAAAGGGCCTCTATGAGCATCGTCGAGGAAAAACCGCTGAAGACCGCGCCGGCCCCGGAACCCGGGAGCATGCGCCCGGCCGCCGCGGGCCGCGACGACCACCGTGTCGTGACCATGCGCGAGCGGACGGCCGAACTGCACGCCATACAGGCGCTGGCCGAATCCGGACCCGGAGAGCGGGCCACCGCGGCACAGCACGCCAAGGGCAAACTGACCGCCCGGGAACGCATCGCCCTGTTCTTCGACGAGGGCACGTTCAACGAGGTCGAAGGCTTGCGCAGACACCGCGCCACCGGCTTCGGCCTGGAGGACAAGAAACCCCACACCGACGGCGTCGTCATCGGCTGGGGCAAGGTCCACGGCCGCACCGTCTTCACCTACGCCCACGACTTCCGCATCTTCGGCGGGGCGCTGGGCGAGGCCCACGCCGAGAAGATCCACAAACTGATGGACCTGGCCGAGGCCGCGGGCGCCCCCGTCGTCGGACTCTGCGACGGCGCGGGCGCCCGCATCCAGGAGGGCGTGACCGCGCTCGCCGGATACGGCGGCATCTTCCAGCGCAACGTACGCAACTCCGGTGTCATCCCGCAGATCTCCGTCATCCTCGGCCCCTGCGCCGGCGGCGCCGCGTACTCCCCGGCGCTCACGGACTTCGTCTTCATGGTGCGCGGCACCTCGCAGATGTTCATCACCGGCCCCGACGTCGTCCAGGCCGTCACCGGCGAGGCCGTCAGCATGGAACACCTCGGCGGCGCCGACAGCCACGCCGCGTCCTCGGGCGTCGCGGCCTTCGCCTACGACGACGAGGAGAGCTGCCTGGAGGATGTACGGCACCTGCTGTCCCTCCTGCCGTCGAACAACCGCGAACTCGCCCCGGCCGGTGACCTCGACGACCCCGTCGACCGCCGCAACGAGAGCCTGCTGGACCTGGTGCCGGCCCAGCCGAACCGCTCGTACGACATGCGCGACCTGATCGAGGAGATCGCCGACCACGGTGACTACTTCGAGGTGCACAGCCAGTGGGCGCAGAACATCGTGTGCGCCCTGGCCCGGCTCGGCGGTCAGGTGGTGGGCATCGTCGCCAACCAGCCGGCCTGCCTCGCGGGCGTCCTGGACATCCATGCCTCCGAGAAGGCCGCGCGATTCGTCCAGTTCTGCGACTCGTTCAGCATTCCGCTGGTCACCCTGATCGACGTCCCCGGCTTCCTGCCCGGTGTCGACCAGGAACACAACGGCATCATCCGGCACGGCGCCAAACTCCTGTACGCGTACTGCAACGCGACGGTGCCGCGCATCTCGCTGGTGGTGCGCAAGGCCTACGGCGGCGCGTACATCGTCATGGACTCCCGTTCCATCGGCGCCGACATCGCCCTGGCCTGGCCCTCGAACGAGATCGCCGTCATGGGGGCCGAAGGCGCCGCGAACGTCATCTTCCGCCGGGAGATCAACGCCTCCGAAGACCCGGAGGAGACCCGCCGACAGAAGATCAAGGAGTACCAGACCGAGCTGATGCACCCGTACTACGCGGCCGAGCGCGGCCTCGTCGACGACGTCATCGACCCGGCCGACACCCGCGCCCGGCTGATCTCCACCCTGGACATGCTCCGTACGAAGTACGCCGAGCAGCCCAGCCGCAAGCACGGAAACCTGCCGCTGTGAACGCCGCCGGGAACGCGACGCCGGCCGTCACCGACGACGGAACGCCGGACGCCGCACTCGCCTCCGCGTCGGTCCGGGTCTCCAGGGGAAACCCGACGGCCGAGGAGGTCGCCGCCCTCGCCGTGCTGCTCACGGCCAGGATCCGGCTGGCGAGCGAGGCGCGGGAGAACGAGACACGGGAGCAGGGCCGGGGCTCCGCCGTCGTACCGGTCCGGGCGCTCCGCCATCGCGGGCCCGCCCCGTTCACGCCGCCGGGGGCATGGGCCTCGTGATCACGGGCCCGGACTCCTGCCCGGCGGGGGAGTTCCGGGCCGCCCGCGTTCGTCGGGCGGCTCCGCCGTACTCCCGGCTCTGCGCGCCGCCGCCACCGGCGGCAGCCGCGAGCTCGTCGATCCGGCGCAGCAGGGTGCCCTGCTCCCGGGACAGCTCGTCTACGCGCTCCCGCAGCCGGGCGACCGTACCGCCGAGATCGAGCAGGGCCGCCACGTCCGAAATGCCGCCGGGAATGGTGCCGGAAATGGTGCCGGAAATGCCGCCGGGAATGCCGTGCGTGGTGGCGTGTGCCGCGCCGTGCGGCGGCATCGTGCCGAGGTCCGTGAACGGCGAGTGCCGGATCGTCGCCTCCATCCGGGCACGCAGCGCCGGGCCCGGCTCCACACCGAGCGTGTGGACCAGGACCTTGCGCGCCCGCTCGTACACACCCAGCGCCTCGGCGGTCCGGCCCGCCAGAGACAGCGCGACCATCGACAGGTCATAGAGGCGCTCCCGCAGCGGATGCTCGTACGTCAGCCGCTCCAGCTCGCCCGTCACGTCATCGAGTTCGGCCGGTGCCGAGCGCAGCCGGGTCTCGTACAGCTTCTCCAGGGCCGCCAGCCGGTGCTCCTCCAGCCGCTCGGCCTCCGCCGCGCACAGCGGCCCGCTCAGACAGTCCTGCAGCGCCGGTCCGCGCCACACCGCGAGCGCGCGCCCCAGTAGTTCGGTGGCGTGCGCCGGGTCCGCGGCGGCCACGGCCCGGCCCTCGGCGGAGAGCCGCTGGAAGCGCTGGGCGTCCGTGGTGGCGCTGCCCAGCCGCAGCAGATAGCCCATGGGCTCGGTGCTGATCCAGTCCCCGTCGCCGGAGTCGCTCAGCATCCGGCGCAGCCGGGCCACATGGGCCTGCACCGCGTTGGCCGCCCGCTGCGGCGGCTCGTCGCCCCACAGCTCGTCGGCCAGCCGGTCGACCGTCAGCGTCCGTCCCGCCCCGACGACGAGCGCGGCGAGCAGCGTGCGCTGCTTGGTGCCGTGCGGGACGACCCGTCGCCCCGTCCGGCCGTCGTGGACCTCGACCGGTCCCAGGATGCGGAACTCGGTCACGGGGTGCCTGCCAGGGCCTCCAGTCCGGCCCGCACATCGGCGGTGACCGCGTCGGCCAGTGCCGCCGGATCGTCCTGGAAGTAGAAGTGTCCGCCCTCGAAGCGCCGGACGCCGAGGAAGTGATCGGTGGACTCCGCCCACTGCTCCAGCGGTCCCGCGGGCGCGGTGGTGTCCTGCTCGCCGTGGAACACGGTGAGCGGCACGGGCAGCGGCGTCACGTCCTGCGGCGGACGCCAGTTCTGTACGAGGGAGATGTCCGCGCGGATGACGGGGGCGAAGACGCTCCACAGCTCCGGGTTGTCCAGGATGCGCGGCGGGGTGCCGCCCAGCCGGATCAGCTTGCGGCGCAGCTCCGCGTCGGTCAGCTCGCCGGGCTCCTCGGCCGGCCGGCCCGGCCGCGGCGCCCCGCACCCGGACAGCCCCAGCCACACCGGCGGCCGGCGGCCCTCTTCGACCAGCCGACGGGTCAGCTCGAACGCGATCAGAGAGCCCATGCTGTGCCCGAAGCAGGCGAACGGCACGTCCGCGTCGTCGAGTTCCTCGGACAGCCGGTCCAGGAACCAGTCCACGAGTGTGTCCGCGTCACCGATCGGCGGCTCGCCCGCCAACAGACCGTGGCCCGGATAGTCCTGCGGCAGCAGCCGCCAGCCCGCCGGGAAGAGCCGGGCCCACTCGTTGAACATCAGCTGGGAGCCGCCCGCGTGCGGGAACACGAACAGCCGCAGGGTGCCGCCGAACCGCATCGTGATCTCCGTTCCACGGGCGAGGATCCTGTCATGGTGACGCTAGCCCGTCGGCCGCTCCTCGGGCGCGATGCCCGATCGGTGTTCGAGCGGGCATGAAAGCGTTCTTGAGGGTGATGTCGATACTCCTCGGGGGCCGTTCCCCAAGAGAACTCTCAGAGCCACGAGAACTCACAGAGCCACGAGAACTCACAGAGTCTGCAGGGGAGGTGCCAGCAGACGGGTGGGCAGGGCCCGGCGGCTGCTGACCCCCAGCTTCCGGTAGACCCGCGTCAGGTGCTGTTCGACCGTGCTCACGGTGATGAACAGCTGCTGGCTGATGTCCCGGTTGCTGAAGCCGCGGGCGGCCAGCAGGGCCACCCGGTTCTCCGCATCGCTGAGCAGCGACGCCTCCGAATCACCGGCATCGCCGATGCCTCTGGCATCACCGACACCGTCGACACCTCCGACCCCACCGGCACCTCTGATACCTCCGACCCCACGGATACCTTCGGCGCCCGCGGTCTGTTCGCCCCGCTCGGTGGCATGGACCGCGGCCCCGTACCCGGGGTGTGGCGTACGTGGCGCACGCGGCGCATGCGTCACCGGATCGGCCACCGCCGCTGCCCTGAACCCGGACTGGCAGATCTTCGCCTCCTGGGCCGCGCGCCAGGAGGCCGCACGGGCCTCGTCCAACTCGCCGACACTGCGGCAGGCCACGGAGAGGTCAGCCAGCGAACGTGCCAGCTCCATCCGGTCGCCCGCCGCCTGAAGCACCTCCACGGACTTGCGCAGCAGGGCCGGACGCTGCATCAGCTCGCCGCACGCCGCGAGCAGCCGCAGAGAGACCCCCCGGGTGCGCGGGCCGATCGCCTGCGCCCGGCCCAACTGCTGCTTGACCAGGTCCCGGGCGACGACCGTACGACCGAGCCGCAGATGCGCCTCCGCCAGGCCGATGCGCCAGGGCACGAACGGCAGGTCCAGATGGGCTTCCTGGGCCAGCCGGCCACAGGTCTGGAAGTCCCGGACGGCTGCGAGCAGCCGGTCGGTCGCCAGGTGGTGGTGACCGCGGGCGCTCAGGAAACGCAGGCCCCACACCGTGGTAGGCATGGCCTCCGGAGCCATCTGGCGGATCGATTCCTCGGCCTCGGTGTGCCGGCCCATCGCCGTCTGCGCGGAGACCAGCACGCTCAGCGGGTACCCGCGCAGCACGCCCCATCCCTGGGGCGACAGCACGTCGAGCGCGGCCCGCGCCCGGACGGCCGCCGCCGCCGGCTCACCCCTGCCCAGCGCGATCTCGGCCCGTACGGTGCCGAGGGCGGCCTGCCAGGTGAGCACACCGCGCCGCCGCGCCTCCGCGTACAGCCGCTCCGTCTGCTCCCCGGCCTGCTGGAGCTGGTTGCCGCCGATCAGCGTGAACAGCGCGGCCAGCACGACCTCCAGCAGGGATTCGCCCGGCCGGCAGCTCTCCAGAATGTGTTCCGCGCTGGGCAACGCACCCCTCGCGTTCGCCCCCTCTGCACCCTCCGCGACGGCGTGCACCGCCCGGATCCACGGATCCTCCCGGTGCGGGTCGCCGACGGTGCCTGTGCCTGTGCCGGTGGCCGTGCTCCGGCCCGTGATCGTGCTTGTTCCCGAGTCGGTGCCGGGGCCGTAGAACCAGCGGTACGCGAGGTGGAGTTCCGCTTCCGCGTACCGGTCGCCGTCCCGGCCGGCACCGTGCTGCTCGTACGCCTCACGGGCCGCGCGTGCTGTACCGGTGTCGCCCTTCCACAGGGCCTGTTTCAGCAGCGGCAGCGCATCCCGCCCGGCGAGGGCACCCTGCGCGAGCGCGCTGCGCGGTGCGGCCTGCCAGCGGTCGGACGCCGCCGGATCGACCTGCCACACCGCCCGGGACAGCCCGCGCCGCAGCACTTCCTGCTCGGCCGGGTCCGCGGTCGCGTCCAGCGCCAGTTCCAGACAGCGGGTCACCAGCTCGACATCGTCGCCCGTGGCTGCCTCGGCCGCCGCGCGGCGCAGCACATCGGCCGCCCACGCGGGCCAGTGCGCAGCCGCATCCGTAGTCGCGTCCGCGGCCGGAGTCGGCCCTGAGCCGGACGCGGAACCGGACGCGGAGGCGATCAGCTGCTCGGCCACCGTCACCGGATCCGCGCCCCGGAGTTGCAGCAGTTCGGCGGCGGTGGCGTGCAGCCGTGCCCGCTCCCCGGGTGCGAGCGTGCCCAGTACGGCCTGCGCGGCCACGGAATGGAACCGGACACCGTCCAGCACCCCCGCGGCGGACAGGACGCTCAGCACCCGCTCGACCACGTCCACCGGCAGCGCGACCAACTGCGCGACCAGCGGGGCCGAGGCCCGCTCCGAGCCCAGGACGGCCAGCCCCTGTGCCACGGTCAGCAGACTCGCGTCCCAGCGGTAGAGGCAGTTCAGCACTCCCTGCGCGTACGCCGAACCGACCACCGGGTGCTCGGCCGTCGCGCCGGGATGCGCCAGTTGCCAAGTGCGGTGGTCCTCGATCAGCGCCCCTGCCAGCAGCGGATTGCCGCCCGTCAATCGCAGCAGCGACGACGCGTCGTACTCGGGCGCGGACTGCGCTGCGACGGGGTCGGTGGCCTGTTCCGCGATCAGTCGCCGCAGGGCCGGTTCGTCCATCGGCGCCAGCCGCAGCCGCAGATGCGGATGCTGCGTGATCTCGGCGTGGAAACGCGTCATCGCCGGGTGGGCCCAGCTCCACTCGGTCAGCACGATCATGACCCGCGCCGAGGCGATCCGCTGTCGCAGATGCCGGACCAGCCGCAGGGTGAATTCGTCGGCGAACTGGATGTCGTCGATGCCGACGACCAACGGGCGGTGTCTGGCCAGTTCCAGCAGCCGTACGGTGAGTTCATGGACGGCGAGGGCCGCCCCGGTGGCCCCGGAAGCGTCCGGCAGCAGCCGGGCGGCGCACTCGGCGGCCTCGGCCGGGATCTCCGGGTTGCGGAACAGCTGATCCACGCCCCCTACCGGGAAATCGTCCTCCGCCCGCGATCCGGTGGCCGTCAGATACAGCGCCCCCGACTCCTTCGCGTACCGCGAGAACTCGTGGAGCAGCCGGGTCTTCCCGCCGGCCAGGCCCCCCGAGATCAGCGCGAGCTGACCGGCGCCGTCGGCGCACTCGCCGAGTTGCCGTGCAAGACCGTCCAACGCTTCACGGCAGTCCCGCTCCACTGCGCCCCCCTGAGCATCTAGCCGACGCGTAACCCCTAGGCCAGGACCTAGGCCCTAAAGGGTGCTGCCGACGGCTACAGGGCGGGTCGAGCCGGGGCTGAACACCCGGGCCGAGCCGAGGCGGAACACCGTACGGAAATCCGGTTCGGAACGGGCGGAGCGGGGGGGGGCGCCGGGGGGGGGGGGGGGCACCGGGGGGCGCCCCCCCCCCCCCCCCCCCCCGCGGGGCCCGCGCGGGGGGGGGGGGGGCCCCCCCCCCCCCCCCCCGCCCCCCCCCCCCCCCCCCCCCCCCGCCCCGGACGCACTACCTGGTCGGGCGACCCGGTGGGTCGGGGACTACCGCCCCATCTCCCGGTTGATGAAGTTGAGCAGCTCGTCGTCCGAAGCGGACTCCAACTGCCCCAGCACGCCGCCCTCCGCCGCCGAAGACTCCGTCTCTTCGCCCTGCCACTTCGCGAGGAACGCCTGCAGTCGCACCGCCACCCGTGTACGAGTGAGGGCATCGGGCTCCGAGGTGACCAGCGAGGCCTCCAGCTTGTCCAACTCGGTGAGCAGGGAGTCCCCGCTCGCCGCGCCGTCCCGGAAGATGTCCTGGCGCAGCAGTCGGGCGGCCGCGATGGCGTTCGGGTAGTCGAACACGAAGCCCGCCGGCAGACGCAGCCCCGTGGCCCGGGTGAGTCGATTGCGCAGCTCGACGGCCATCAGCGAGTCGAAGCCCATTTCGCGGAAGGCCCGGCCCGCCTCGATGTCGCCCACCGAGGCGTACCCGAGCACCGAGGCCGCCTGACGGCGGATGAGCTCGACCAGCTCGGCCTCCTGCTCCGGCTCCGGCAGGACGGCGAGGCGTTGCCGCAGCTCGTCGGAGACATCGGTGTTCTCCGCCTCGCTCGCGGCCGCGTCCGCCGCGATCCGGGCGACGTCCGGCAGGTCCGCCAGCAGCGGGCTCGGGCGCAGCGCGGTGAACGCGCGGGCGAAGGAACCCCAGTCCATGTCGGCGACGGTCAGGACCGGCGACTCCTCTGCCACCGCCCGCGCCAGCGCGGAGAGCGCCTGCGCCGGCTCCAGGGCGAGCAGCCCGCGCCGCCTCATCTGTTCCTCACCGTTCCCGTCAGCGGGGTCGGCCGAGCCGGTGGAGCCGCTGGAGTCGCCGGGTGCGTCGGACGGTACGGCTGTGTCGCCGCCGGCCCACGGGCCCCATGCCACGGACGTCGCAGCCAGGCCCCGGGCCCGCCGGAGCTGGGCCAGCCCGTCCAGGTAGGCGGTACCCGCCGCATAGGCCCCCTGCCCGCCACCGCCCCAGACACCGGCGATGGAGGAGAAGAGGACGAAGGCATCGAGCTCGGTCTCCGCGAACACGGCGTCCAGAGCGGCCGCTCCCGCGGCGCGGGCCCGCAGGGCCTCGGTCAGCTGCGCCGGGTCGGTGTCGGTGACCGGTGCGAAGTGGCTCGTACCCGAGGTGTGGACCACGGCCCGGACCGGAGCGCCATCGGCCGCCAACTCGGAGGCCAGGGAGGTCAGTTGCTCACGGTCGGTCACATCGACGTTCCGTACCACGGCCCGCTCGCCCAGCTCGGCGAGAACGTCCGGGTCTGGCGCGGAACCGGCCGGGGCCAGCAGGACGACCCGCTCCACCGCCGTGCCGGCCAGCCAGCCCGCGAGGTGCCCCGCGAGCGGCGTGGTGCCGTCGCCGATCAGTACCGTGCCGCGTGGCGCCCACTCGCGGTCGCCGGGCGGCACCGCGGCCGCCAGCAGTCGGCTCACGAGGACGCCGGAGGAGCGGAGCGCCACCTGATCCTCGCCCGACGTACCCGAGAGCACCGCTACGGCCTGCTCCCAGGTCCGGGCGTCGAAGCTCTCGGGCAGGTCGATCAGACCACCCCAGCGCTTCGGGTGCTCCAGCGCCACGACCCGGCCCAGGCCCCAGACCTGCGTCTGGGCGGCGTTGCGCAGCGGGTCGGACGTCCCGGTGGAGACGGCACCCTGCGTCAGGCACCACAGCGGGGCCTCCACCCCGGCCCCGCCCAACTTCCGGACGAGTTCGAGCGTGGCTGCCAGGCCGGGCGCGACCCCCTCGTCGAGGGTCTCGTCCGCAGCCAGGCCCAGCAGGGACAGCACCCCGGCCGCGTCGGCGTATTCGGACAGATCGGTGGCGCCGGTGACGCGTACGACCTCGGCGCCCGCCGCCTTCAGCCCGTGCTCGCACCACTCGACGACGGCGGTGCCGGACAGCGCCTCCGGCAGGGCCAGCAGCCAGCGGCCGGACAGCACGCCGCCCGACGGCTGGACGGGCTTCCAGGTGACGCGATAACGCCACCCGTCGGCCACCGAACGCTGCTGCTGCCGGCTGTGCCAGGACGACAGCACCGGAAGCACCTCGCTGAGCGGACTGTCGGCCGTCAGCTCCCGGCCGCCCACCAGCGCCGAAAGGTCCTCGCGCGCCACGGCCTCCCAGAACGCCGAGTCCGCGACCGGAGCCTCACCGGCAGCACCGGGGTGCCCACCCGCCACCGGAGCCTTGGGCCAGAAGCGCTGGTGCTGGAAGGCGTAGGTGGGGAGGTCGACTCGTTGGGCGCCGGTGTTGGCGTAGTACGCGGCCCAGTCGATGCGGGTGCCTCGGACGTGGAGTTCGGCGAGGGCGGTGGTGAGGGCTTCGGGTTCGGTGCGGTTCTTGCGCAGGGCGGGTACGAAGGTGGCGTCTTCGTTGCTGATGCAGTCCTGGCCCATGGCGGAGAGGACTCCG
This sequence comes from Streptomyces sp. NPDC127117, assembly GCF_042677325.1. Classification (NCBI taxonomy): domain Bacteria; kingdom Bacillati; phylum Actinomycetota; class Actinomycetes; order Kitasatosporales; family Streptomycetaceae; genus Streptomyces; species Streptomyces sp. NPDC127117. The sequence goes on along the minus strand of NZ_JBHXTM010000045.1, from coordinate 1,355 downwards.
CCGGGGCCGAGTTCGAGGTAGGTGGTGACGCCCTGGGTTTCGAGGTGGCGTACTCCGTCGAGGAAGCGGACCGCCTGGCGGACGTGGTCCACCCAGTAGTCGGCCGTCAGCAGTTCCTCACCGGCAATTTCACCGGTCAGGTTGGAGACGATCGGGAGTTTCGGTGCGTGGAAGGTCAGGTTTTCCGCGACCGTCTTGAACTCGGTCAGCATGGGTTCCATGCGCGGTGAGTGGAAGGCGTGGCTGACGCGGAGCTGCTTCGTCTTCCCGAAGCCGGATGCGATGGCGAGTACGGCTTCTTCGTCGCCGGAGATGACCACGGAGTCCGGGCCGTTCAGGGCTGCGATGGAGACGCTGTCGGTGAGCAGCGGCAGGACTTCTGTCTCGGTGGCCTGGATGGCGATCATGGCTCCGCCGGTGGGCAGGGCCTGCATCAGACGGCCCCGGGCGGCGACGAGCGCGGCAGCGTCTTCCAGGGACCAGACGCCCGCGACGTGCGCGGCGGCCAGTTCGCCGATGGAGTGGCCGAGGAGGTAGTCGGGGGTGACGCCCCAGTGCTCCAGCAGCCTGAACAGGGCGACTTCGATGGCGAACAGCCCGGCCTGGGTGTAGACGGTCTGGTCGATCAGCTCCGACCCGCCGAACACCACACCCTTGACCGGCTGGTCGAGGTGCCGGTCGAGTTCGGCGCAGACCGCGTCGAAGGCGTCCGCGAACACGGGGTAGGTGTCGTACAGCTCGCGGCCCATCCCGGCCCGCTGCGAACCCTGCCCCGAGAACAGGAAGCCGACCTGGCTGCCGGGGTGTGCCCGGCCGCCGATGGCATCCGCCTCCATGCCCTGCTCCGCCAGCGCCTTGACGCCTTCCAGCAGTTCGGCCCGGTCGCTGCCGACGACGGCGGTCCGGTACTCCAGGGCGCTGCGGCTCGTGGCCAGCGAGTAGGCCACGTCCTGCGTGTTCAGGTCCGGTCGGCTCAGCAGCCTCGCGTACAACTCCCGTGCCTGAGTGGCCATTGCCGATCGCGTTTTCGCGGACAGCACCCAAGGAACCACGGGCGCCGACGTGTCCGTACGGACGACTGCCGGTATCGGGTTCTCCGCCAGTACCTCTTCGATGATGACGTGGGCGTTGGTGCCGCTGATGCCGAAGGAGGAGACGGCGGCGCGGCGGGGGTGTCGGTGTTGGTCCCAGGTGCGGGGTTCGGTGAGGAGTTCGACGGCTCCGGTGGTCCAGTCGACGTGGGTGGAGGGCTGGTCGATGTGGAGGGTGCGGGGCATGACGCCGTGCCGCATCGACATGATCATCTTGATGATGCCGGCGACGCCGGCGGCGGCCTGGGTGTGGCCGATGTTCGA